>CAZMMM010000347.1:0-2624 GCA_964567385.1 uncultured Comamonas sp. | reverse complement strand
CGCTGCATGGCGCAAAACCAGGATGTGGTGCCGCGCTTGCAGCAAATGCGACAAGCCGCCGACTGGCAATCCTTGAGCTACCTGGCCCACGGCTTGCGCGGGGTCTCAGCGAATCTGCAGCTACACCAGCTGCCCACGATTTTGCAACGCCTAGAGCAAGCTGGCCGCGACACAGATGCCGAAGCGGTAGAGGCACAGCTCACCCTGTTCTGCCAAGCGTGGCAGCTCCTGCAACAAGCCCTGGCCACACAGCCGCTTGAAACCAGTACCCCAAAAACACCAGAACAAGCGCAAGAACAAGCCGTACAGCAATGCCTGGAAAACCTAAACCCCACCGAGCAAAGCGCTGCGCGCGCCGCACTGGCCCGCCTTATGGCAGAGCTGAACTGCGGGGCCTTGCCCTCTGAAGGCTTGCTAGCCACACTGCCACAGTGGCTGCCCCCCAGCTGCTGCCAATGCCTGCAAGAAGCGCTAGAGCAGTTTGACTTTGCCAGCGCCCTGCAGCAAATCCAGGATTTGCAAAGCAGGCTGGGCTAGGGAGGAAAGCGGCCAGCCCCGGAGGTATTAAAAAGTCTCCCAGTCATCCTCTCCCGCTGTGTTCTTGCTGACTGCTGGACTGCTGCTTTTGGCTGCTGGCTGGCTGGTAGAAGGCTTGTTGGCCACAGCTGCTGGCTTTTTTGCTAACTGCGGGCGGGGCGGGGCGCTAGGCTTGGGCTTGGCAGTGAGGGGCGCTGGCCTGGCCACCACAGCAGGCTTGGCGGTGTAGGTACTTTGGCCATCGCTGAGCTGAAACACTGCCACCGCTTGCACCAGCTCTTGGGCTTGCTGGTTCAAGCTGCCAGCAGCAGCGGCCACCTCTTCCACCAAGGCGGCATTTTGCTGGGTCGCTTGGTCCATATTGACCACAGCACTGCCCACCTGCCCCACACCGGCACTTTGCTCTTGGCTGGCGGCGCTGATTTCCCCCATGATGTCGGTAACGCGGCCAATGCTGGCCACCACCTCTTGCATGGTGGCCCCAGCTTGGTTAACCAGGCTGGCCCCTTGCTCAACACGCTCCACGCTGTCGTCAATTAGCTGCTTGATTTCTTTGGCAGCTTCGGCACTGCGGCCCGCCAGGCTGCGCACTTCAGCGGCAACTACGGCAAAGCCGCGCCCTTGCTCGCCAGCGCGGGCAGCTTCGACAGCAGCGTTCAGCGCCAGAATGTTGGTCTGAAAAGCGATACCGTCTATCACTTGAATGATGTCGGCAATTTTTCGGCTGGCCGTGGTGATGCCTTCCATGGTGTTCACCACTTGGTCCACCACTTGGCCGCCTTGGCCTGCAACCACGCTAGCGCTTTGTGCCAGTTGGTTGGCCTGGCGCGCGTTGTCGGCGTTTTGCGTGACTCGTGCGCCCAGCTGCTCCATAGAGGCTGCCGTTTGCTGCAAGGCACTGGCCTGGTTTTCAGTGCGCACCGATAAGTCATGGTTGCCTTGGGCGATTTGCTCCCCAGCGCTGGCTACAGATTCACTGCCGCTGCGCACGCGAGCCACCACATCGGCCAGGCTATTGCGCATGTCTCGCATATGGGCCAGCAGGCTGTGCTGATCGCTGGCGGGCACATTCACCGGCACCGCCAGGTTGCCCGCTGCAATTTCACGGGCCACGGCTGCGGCGTACTCAGGCTCACCCCCTAAAGCACAGCTGAGGAAGCGGGTAATGCCCCAAGCGATTGCAATGCTGATGGCGGTCACTAACAAGGCTACGGCAATCATTAGAAAGCCAATTTCCTTGCCTATGGCTTGTGCCTTATTGGCCGATTGCTGTAGGGCACTTTGCTCCCAGGAGCGAACTTCATCAACGGCTTGAAAGCTTTGCTGCTGCAGCTGGTTTCCCTTGGTATTCAGTAGCACCCGCGCATCCCCGCGCTGGTGAATAAAAACCATGTCAATCGTCTGGGCAATCAGGTCGTAATAAGCGGTAAGGGCTTGCTGCGCCTGCTGCAGCTTGTCTCGGCTTTGGGCCTGGGTGGTGGTTTGCGCCAAGGTGCTTAGCTGGCCCAAGGTTTTTTGGCGTGCGGCCTCAATGCGCTCTTTTTCCAGCTGCATATCATCGCGGCGCACCAGCAGCAAGATGTTGCGCACCGCCAAAGCGGACTGGCTCATCTCCTCTTTGACCTGATTGAGCGCCTCTAGCCTGACAACGCGCTCAGCGGCTAGCACCTGTACCTCATCGGTAATGCGCCCCAGTTGAAAGTAGCCACCTATGGCTACGACCAGCCCCAAAATAATGATGAAGCTAAAACCCACCCAAAGACGTTGGGCCACAGTCATGCCCGCCATGCGGCGGGGCGAGGTATTAAAAGTTGAAGACGAGGGGTGCATGCAATAGTTCTCCTACAAGTGGCTTGGGCCGTTTGTTGTTCTCGTGTTTGCCAAAAGACAGGGGCGGTGATTTAAGGCTGGGGCTTGTTTCGGTGCTGTAGCAAGGCCTCCAGCGGGATGGGGGTGGAGAGGTGCCATTCATCCTCAATACCGGGTTTGCCTTGGTTGATTTCTGAAATCAATAACAAAGCGCTGTTTTGGTGGTGGATTTCAGGGGTAAAGGTACGCGGGCCAAACAGGGTGGGCTCATCGCGCAT
>CAZMMM010000346.1:0-2630 GCA_964567385.1 uncultured Comamonas sp. | reverse complement strand
GGTGGAGATGTAGCCCACCTCTTTTTCAATGCCGTATTTGGCAATGGCGGCCAGGGTGTCGCCACCACCGGCAATGCTGAAGGCGCTGGATTGGGCAATCGCCTCGGCAATGGCCTTGGTGCCACCAGCGAACTGGTCAAACTCAAACACGCCCACAGGGCCGTTCCAGACGATGGTGCCTGCGGCTTTGAGCTGGGCGGCCAGCTTGGCAGCGGTTTCGGGGCCAATGTCCAAAATCAGGTCGTCGTCGGCCACTTCGGTGGCTTTTTTCACGGTGGCGGCAGCGTCTGCGCCAAAGGTTTTGGCGGTCACTACATCCGTAGGAATCGGCACGTCCGCACCACGTGCGGCCATGGCAGCGATGACGGCTTTGGCCTCGTCCAGCAAATCAGGCTCGGCCAGGGATTTGCCGATGTTCAAGCCCGCCGCCAACATAAAGGTGTTGGCAATGCCGCCGCCCACAATCAACTGGTCCACATTCTTCGCCAGCGATTGCAAAATGGTCAGCTTGGTCGAAACTTTGGAGCCAGCCACGATGGCCGCCAGCGGGCGGGCGGGGTTGGCCAGGGCTTTGCTGATGGCATCAATTTCGGCTGAGAGCAGAGGGCCAGCGCAAGCAACGGGGGCGTATTGCGCAATGCCGTAAGTCGTCCCCTCGGCGCGGTGGGCGGTGCCGAAAGCGTCATGCACAAAGATGTCGCACAGCGCGGCCAGCTTGCGGGCTAATTCTTCCGTGTTCTTTTTCTCGCCAACGTTGACGCGGCAGTTTTCCAGCAGCACCACCTGACCGGCGGCGACTTCTACGCCGTCCACCCAGTTGGCAATCAACGGCACTTCGCGCCCTAGTAGTTCGGACAAGCGCTGGGCCACAGGGGCGAGCGAGTCGGCAGGCTTGAACGCGCCCTCGGTGGGACGGCCTAGGTGGCTGGTCACCATCACGGCGGCACCAGCTTTAAGCGCCATTTCAATCGCAGGCACGGAGGCACGCACACGGGTGTCCTCGGTGATTTGCCCGGCATCGTTCAGGGGCACGTTCAGGTCAGCACGGATGAATACACGTTGCCCCTGGGCTTTGCCCTGGGCGCAGAGGTCGGAAAAACGCAGAATGTTCATGACAACAGCAGCTCAACAAAAAACAAGTGGTATCAGGCGCGGCAGCCAGCCAAACGCCCATTGTGACGCGATTGGCCAGCGCAAATAGCCTTTAGCTGGTCAGCCCCAGCATAATTTGCAAATTTTGCACCGCAGCACCGCTGGCACCCTTGCCTAGGTTATCCAGGCGGGCAATCAATACAGCCTGACGGTACTCTTCGTTGCCGAAAACGCGCAGCTCTAACTGGTTGGTGTTTGCTAGAGTGTCGGCGGCCAGTTTCAGGTCATCAGTCGGTGGCAGCACTTTCACCCATTGGCCGGGGGCAGTGCTGCGCTGGTAATGCTCCGCCAGCGCCTGGTGCAAGTCAGCCACTTTGGGCTGACCGGGCAGGGTGTCTAGGTGCAGGGGCAGTTGTACCAACATGCCTTGCGGGAAGTTGCCCACGGCGGGGATGAAGATGGGGCGGCGCGTCAGCCCGGTATAGCGCAGAATTTCTGGAATATGTTTGTGCGCCAGCCCCAGGGCGTAGGCTTCATAGGGAGCAGCGCTACCGGCCTCATAAGCCTCAATCATGGGACGGCCACCGCCGCTATAGCCCGAGATGCTGGGCAGGCTCAAAGGGTAGTCAGCAGGAATTAGCCCTGCATCGACCAAGGGGCGCAGCAGGGCAATCGCGCCAGTGGCGTAGCAGCCGGGGTTACTCAGGCGGGTGGTTTGGCGGATGGCTTCCAACTGGCCGGGGCATAGCTCGGCAAAGCCATACACCCAGCCTTCAGCCACGCGGTGGGCGGTGGAGGCATCAATGATGCGGATGCTACGCCCCGTCTCAGCGGTGATGGCATCGACCAGAGCGGCGGTTTCGCGGGCAGCATCGTCATGCAGGCAGAGGATGACGACATCCACCCCAGCGATTAAATCGCGCTTGGCGCTGGCATCTTTGCGCAAGGCGGGGTCTATGCTGACCAGTTCAATCTGGGGCATACCAGCCAGACGTTCGCGGATTTGCAGGCCAGTGGTGCCTGCCTCGCCATCAATAAAAATTTTGTACATGGGGCAAACTTTCAACGGGTTTAGAGCGCAAAAATGGGTTGTGAAGCAGGTATTTTCAGGGCCAATCCACGTAGCTTGATACGTAACCTGAGTTCACAGGTGCTACACACCATGTAAAGCCTGCGTGGTACATTTGGCGGTTGCCGTGCATCGGCACTTTGGTGCCGCCTGCTAGCGAGCCCTTCTTCACTGCTTCAACGAGATTTTGGTGGATTGGAGATGCTAGGGTGAATGGTAGTGGGAATCTGCGGGCATTTCTTCCTCCGTTACTGAGAGATATCCACGCATGAAAATTCATGAATACCAAGGCAAGGAAATCTTGCGACAGTTTGGCGTGCCCGTACCCCGTGGCATCGCTGCGTTTACCGTGCAAGAGGCTGTAGAAGCCGCGCAAAAACTCGGCGGCCCCGTGTGGGTAGTCAAGGCCCAAATCCACGCCGGTGGCCGTGGCAAGGGCGGCGGCGTCAAGGTCGCGACCTCCCTGGAA
>CAZMMM010000345.1:0-2635 GCA_964567385.1 uncultured Comamonas sp. | reverse complement strand
ACGCCACCGATGTGAAAGCCATTGTGGTAACAGGCGAGGGCGGCAACTTCTGCTCTGGCGGCGACGTACACGACATCATTGGCCCACTGACCCGCATGACCATGCCCGAGCTGATGGAGTTCACCCGCATGACGGGCGACCTGGTCAAAGCCATGCGCCACTGCCCCCAGCCCATCATTGGCGCGATTGACGGCGTGTGCGCTGGCGCAGGGGCCATGATGGCGCTGGCCTGCGACATGCGCTACGGCACCGAGGCCACGCAAACCGCCTACCTGTTCACTCGCGTTGGCTTGGCCGGGGCAGACATGGGCGCGTGTGCCCTGCTGCCGCGCATGATTGGCCAGGGCCGCGCCAGCGAGCTGCTGTTCACAGGCCGCGCCATGACGGCGCAGGAAGGGCTGGCCTGGGGCTTCTTCAACGCCCTGCACAGCCGCGAAGAACTGCTGGCCAAGGCGCAGGAAACCGCCCGCCGCCTGGCCAGTGGCCCCACTTTTGGCCACAGCATGACCAAGAACATGCTCAACCAAGAGTGGAGCATGACCATCGACCAGGCCATTGAGGCTGAAGCCCAGGCGCAAGCCATCTGCATGCAGACCAACGACTTCCGCCGTGCCTACGAGGCTTTCGCTGCCAAGCAAAAGCCCGCCTTTCAAGGGGATTGATTCATGAGTGCCGCCGTCATGCAAGCGACGGCGCTGCGCCCCAGCAGCGCCCATCTGAACCTGCCTTTCTTTGAGGCTGCCCACCGCCACATTGCCGCTGAACTGCCCACCTGGGCGAACGACCAGCGTATTGACGAAAGCGACGACCGCCGCGCCTGCCGCGACTGGGTGACCCGCATGGGGCAGGCGGGCTGGCTGCGCTACTGCGTGCCCGGCGAGCATGGCGGAGCCTTGCCCGCCCTGGATTCACGCGCCCTGGTGTTGCTGCGCGAGACCCTGGCCTTCTATTCCCCGCTGGCAGATTTTTCCTTTGCCATGCAGGGGCTGGGCAGCGGTGCTATCTCGATTGGCGGCACGCCTGAGCAGCAGCAAGCCTACCTGCCCCATGTAGCCGCTGGCACCAAGATTGCCGCCTTCGCCCTGTCTGAACCCGAGGCTGGCTCTGATGTGGCCGCCATGCAGTTGCAAGCGCAGGCGCAAGCCGATGGCAGCTACCGCCTCAATGGCAGCAAAACCTGGATTAGCAATGGCGGCATGGCCGACTTCTACTGCGTTTTTGCCAAAACCGACCCTCAAGGCGGCAGCCGTGGCATCAGCGCCTTTATTGTCGATGGCGACAACCCAGGACTGGACAGCAGCCGCCACATTCAGGTGATGGCTCCCCACCCCCTGTCGGAGCTGCACTTTAGCGACTGCGCTATCAGCGCCCAGCGCCAACTCGGCACGGTCAATGCCGGTTTCAAACTGGCGATGCAAACCCTGGACATCTTCCGCGCCAGCGTGGCCGGTGCGGCGCTGGGCATGGCACGCCGCGCTCTGGCTGAGGCCATGGCACACGCCAGCCAGCGCAAGATGTTTGGTCAGACCCTGGCGGACTTCCAGCTCACTGAAGCCAAGCTCGGTGAAATGGCCGCGCTGATTGACGCGGGCGCTTTGCTCACCTACCGCGCCGCCTGGATGCGTGACACCAACCAAGGCAGCCGCCAGGAGCGCACCGTAGCCGCCGCCATGGCCAAGATGACCGCCACCGAAAACGCCCAGCGCGTGATTGATATGGCCTTGCAAATGCACGGCGGCCTGGGCGTGATGGTGGGCAGCAAGGTGGAATCGCTCTACCGCGATATTCGCGCCCTGCGCATCTACGAAGGCGCAACCGAGGTGCAGCAATTCATCATCGGAAAAGCCCTGTTGCAGGACTACAAGGAGCAGGCCGCCAGCTAGCTTTACAGCATCAGCCCCGATTGCGTAGCCGGAGACTTTTAATACTCAATAACACCCCCAGGAGACAAAACCCATGCCCGCACCCTCAGCCCAGACCGACCGCTTTGTGCATGAGCGTATGCCGCCAGCGCAGCAGCTTCCGCAATTTCGCTACGACCTGCCGGAGCTGCAAATCCCTGACCAGGCCAACGTCGTCAGCTATCTGTTTGCAGCCGCCCATGCCAATGGCTGGAGCAACAACCTGATGCTGCGCTCGCCTGGCCAGACCTATACCTATGCTGAGGCAGAGGCACAGGTCAACCGCATGGCGGAGATGCTGATGAAGGATTTCAAGCTCGAACCCGGCAACCGCGTACTGCTGCGCGGCGGCAACTCCATTGGCATGGCCATGGCTTGGCTGGCCGGGGTGAAGGCCGGGCTGATTGTGGTGCCCACCATGCCGCTGCTACGCGCCCCGGAGCTGGACAAAATCATTGACAAAGCCCAGCCCGCCCTGGCCATTTGCGAGGCGGGCCTGCTCAAAGATATGGTGCTGGCCGCTCAAGATGCCAAGCACAGCTTGCCCGTGTTGTGCTTCGGTGACGACAGCCGCCCCGACGGCATGGAGCAACGCGCCGCCCGCCGCAATCCCGAATATGTGGGCTGCGCCACCAGCGCTGATGACCCTGCGCTGCTGGCCTTTACCAGCGGAACCACGGGCGTGCCCAAAGCCGTCATCACTACCCACCGCGATATTCTGGCCGCCTGCAACG
>CAZMMM010000344.1:0-2639 GCA_964567385.1 uncultured Comamonas sp. | reverse complement strand
ATCGTCAATCACCAAAACCTTGAATGTGGATGGGCTGGCGGTACTCACGTGGCTGCGTCCCTTACTACAGTTAGCGTGAACAGGGCTGCTGGGGCCCAGCAGCTATTCACATAGAATGGGGGCATTCTATATAGACTTTACTCCTGTTCGCCTTAACCGCCTCCTGCGTCTTATGCCCGCACCCTGCAGGGCGCATGGGCCTCTTGCCAAGCCCAGATGGGTAGTTTTGCATGCCAGCCTCCTCTACAACTGCAGCGTCTGCGGCAGTTTTCCCCCCTTCCTCAGCCCAAGACAACGCCGCGCCTTTGCAGCCCGTGTGCGTCATGAGCTTTAACGCCCATGATGCCAGCGGCGCCCTGGGCCTGGCTGCTGATGCCCTCACCCTGGCCAGCATGGGCGTACACCCGGTCACCGTCGTCTGCGGGGTGCATAGCTGCGATACGCGGCGCATTTTTGCCCACCAGCCCCTGGACGATGAGCTACTGGCCGAGCAAGCGCGCTACGTGCTGGAAGACATGGCCGTGCACGCCTTCAAGATAGGCTTTGTGGGCAACCCGGCCAACATCCGCTGCATTGCAGAGATTTGCAGCGATTACCCGGAAATCCCCGTCATCAGCTACATGCCTGACCTGTCCTGGTGGCAGCAAGGCGATGGCATGGAAGCCTACCTGGATGCTTTTGAAGACCTGCTGCTGCCCCAAACCGCCGTGCTGGTGGGCAACCACACCACCTTAACGCGCTGGTTGCTGCCAGACTGGCAGGCCAGCCGCCCGCCCGGCCCGCGTGATTTGGCCCAAATGGCCCAAGAGCATGACGTGGCCTGCGTTCTGGCCACAGGCATAGAGGCCGTAGGCGGGCAGCTAGACAACGTGCTGGCCACCGCTGAAAGCGTGATTGGCAGTGGCCGCTTTACCCAGTTACCCGCCACCTACCTGGGCGCGGGTGATACCGTATCAGCCGCCCTGGCCGCCCTATTGGCCGCAGGCCATGATGCGGGCACGGCCGCCCTGGAGGCGCTGGAATACATGGACCACAGCCTGGCCCAAGGCTTTCGCCCCGGCATGGGCCACCATATTGGTGACCGCATGTTCTGGGCGCAAGGCCCAGAGGAGCAAGAGCCAGAATCCACCACCGCGCCTGATGACTAACCCCTGACTCAGAAAGAAAGCAACCCCTCACACCATGACCATGACAGCCACCACAGACCTTAACCAAGCCCTTCTTGCCCGCGCCCAGCAAGTGATTCCCGGCGGCGTGAACTCCCCCGTGCGTGCCTTCAATGCCGTGGGCGGCGTACCGCGCTTTGTTGAGCGGGCGCAAGGCGCTTACTTCTGGGACAAAAACGGCCAGCGCTTTACCGACTACATCGGCAGCTGGGGCCCCATGATTTTGGGGCACGGCCACCCCGAGGTAGTGGCCGCCGTCCACGCCGCAGTCGATGAAGGCTTCAGCTTTGGCGCACCCACCGAGCGCGAAGTGGTGCTGGCCGAGAAAATCCTCAGCCTCATGCCCAGCATGGACATGGTGCGCCTGGTCAGCTCTGGCACCGAGGCCGGTATGAGCGCCCTGCGCTTGGCGCGTGGCTTTACCGGGCGCAACAAAATCGTCAAATTCAACGGCTGCTACCACGGCCATGCGGACGCGCTATTGGTCAAAGCCGGCTCTGGATTGGCCACCTTTGGCGCATCATCATCTGCTGGTGTGCCCGCTGATGTGGTCAAAGACACCATCGTGCTGGAATACAACGACGTAGCCCAGCTAGAAGAAGCCTTCGCCAAGCTGGGCAACGAAATTGCCTGCGTCATCCTGGAGCCGATTGCCGGGAATATGAACTTTGTGCGCGCCAGCGTAGAGTTCACCCGCCGCATTCGTGAACTCACGCAAGAGCACGGCGCATTGCTGATTTATGACGAGGTCATGACCGGCTTTCGCGTCGCGCTGGGCGGGGCGCAAAGCCTGTACGCCCAGAAGATTGAAGGCTTCAAGCCTGACATTACCGTCATGGGCAAAGTCATTGGCGGCGGCATGCCGCTGGCGGCCTTTGGCGGGCGGCGCGACATCATGGACAAGCTCTCGCCCACGGGCGGGGTGTACCAGGCGGGCACCTTGTCGGGCAACCCCATTGCCACCGCCTGCGGCCTGAAAACGCTGGAACTCATCAGCCAGCCGGGCTTCCATGCCGAGCTGCACCTGAAAACCGGCCAGCTCATGCAAGGCTTGAAGGCTGAGGCCGATGCAGCCGGCATCCCCTTTAACGTTGACTGGCAAGGCGGCCTGTTCGGCTTCTTCCTCATGCCCGAGCTACCCAGCAACTACCCGCAAGTGATGACCACCGATTTAGCGCGTTTCAATCAGTTTTATCACGGCATGTTGCAGCAGGGCGAATACTTTGCCCCCGCGCTGTACGAGGCCGGTTTTATGAGCGCCGCACACAGCAGCGAAGACATTGACCGCACCCTGGAAGCAGCGCGCGCCGTGTTCAAAACGCTGTAATCAACACACACTTTTCAGCGCAGACGCAAAAAAGCCCTCTTGAAAGACCAAAGACTTGCAAGAGGGCTTTTCACCTTTATATTCCAAAGGCACAGACGAAAAAACGGGCTAACCTCTGAAAAGAAGCTAGCCCGTTCTTAATAATG
>CAZMMM010000343.1:432-2667 GCA_964567385.1 uncultured Comamonas sp. | reverse complement strand
GGGTGGGTACTGCTGGCAGGCTGGGCACGGTTCCAAACTTCACCAGCACTATGGCCAGGGGCTGGCTTGCGCTCTGGTGCAGGTGGGCGCTTGGTAGGCGCTGGGGCTTGGCCGTATTGTTCAGCTAGGTAGAACAGACTTCCAGCACCTACGCCTTGGGCATCGTCTTTGAAGCTGCGCCATGTGTCTCTGGCAGCGCGGGCATCATAGGTACTGCCTTGGGCACTCCATTGGTCAAAGTCTTCAAAGCTCAGGCCAGCAGCTTTTGCACCCATGCCAGCCTTTACCCAGTCTTCACGGGCGAGGTCGGGCGGGATGCTGGCTAGGGCAGCGCGGGCACGGACTATGGTGTTGACGATGTTGTTCATAGCCACCCCTCCACGCCAGCGAAGGCCAGCAGCGCCACCAAGGCCAGCAGTAGGGCCAGGTCGATATAATGGGCGGGTGTTTTGATGTTTGCGCTCTGGCTGTCCTTGGTGGTGGCCAGGGCGTTATTTTTTTGTGCCATCGTTTACCCCTCCACACCCAAAAGCTTTTTCAGGTCAGCTACGGGCCACAGCAAGCGGCCATGCAAGCGAATGGGGCGAAGTGGGCCGTTATCTTTGCAGCTCCAAAGGCGCATAGTTTGCGGCTTGCGGCTTAAGTAGTAGGCGGCTTGCTCGGTCGGGATGTGTGAGCGCGTTTCTTGCGCAATGGGTAGGAAAATTGCCTTGGCTGGCATATACAAACCTCCATAAATTCCCCGCTACAAACGGCGGGCATGGATGGATTGAATAATTCCGCTATTTTTTGAGCCTATCCCGTGATTTGATAGTGCTTATTTTTCAATGACTTGCATAAAAAACACGGGATTAATTCCGGGGATTAAAAGGGGGCTAATCCTTGTCGGTGTGGATTGAATAAAACGACTCCCATTCATCCCCCCAGGGGTGCAATGCCTTATTCTTTATGAACCTCCGATTCAGCTTTTCCAGCAGCTCGCCTTGGTTGCTACGATGCTCTTTTAAGAAAATGGCCTGGGCCACCTTAAACGGATTCCAAAGCGCGGGCGGGCCTCCACGCGCCCCAGGACGTACACGGGCAGGTTCCAGGTACTTAGTGCTGCTTAGGGCGCGTGGCCAACGGTCTTGTGTAAACCCGATTCCAGCAAAGACGCTGGCGATTTCTTGCGTTGCGAGTGCGTTCTGTACTGGTGCAGGCGGTGTCGCTTGCTGCTCTTGCGCAGTCTCAGCAGGGGCGAAGGGGTAGGCGCTTTCGATGCCCTCCCACACCAGCCAGGCGGCGATATATTCACGCTCAAAACGGGTGCGCTCAAACCAGCCGGGGATTTCTTCCAGGTCGTGCTGGATGGTTAGGGTCTTTTGCACCAGCTCCAAGGCGCGCTCTGCTGGTAGCGCTGCTGCGTGGCCTAGCGCACTTGAAATGAGGACGCTAGGCAGGCTCCAAATGTCAGACCGAGCGGGAACTGTGCCTTCTTCATGCACCAGATACCAAACATGGCCGCTGGCGACTTGGTAGCCTGTTTTGAGGATGTCGAATACTTCACGCGCTCGCACAGCATCGGGCGTTTCAGCAGGCGCAGCGCCCACAATCGCAGCTTTCAGGCTATCAGTGGGCAGGGCACCGACTGCCAGCGCGGCGGCCTCGACTGCTGTGAATTCCTCTCGGTTTTGATAGATGTCAAACATATAGCACCCCTTCAAGTGCTGCCCTCGCATTGGGTGCCCCCAGCAGGCCAGGCGAAGGAATCTGGCTTTTCAGCAGGATTGCGGCCCTGCCTAGCTAGGGGCGTAAACGGTTCAGGCGGTAGCGCTGGCTGGCTGTGCCTCTTTGGCGGGTGGTGATTGGGCGGTGTCCACCATGTTGACCTTGCCCACTGTGCCCGCTTTCACGTCGCGCACGGCTTGCAGTAGCTCCGCGCCAATGTCGCGGCTTGCATCGCGCTGCTGTAGCTCTTTGCTGGTCACTTAGATGGCCTCCAACTTCACCACAGCACGCAGCCCCAGGGCGGCGGCATAACGTTGCAGGGTTTGTAGATTGGGCAGGCGCTTGCCGCTTTCCAGGCGGGCAATGGTGGCCTGTGTTGTCCCCATGCGCTGGGCAACGGCGGTCTGTGTCAGGCCAGCAGCGGCGCGGGCGGCAATCAGTTCACGGGCAAGGGTAAATTCATCCTCTAGCGCGTCATATTCGCGGGCGGTGTCTGGGTTGCTCAGTAGCTGGGCTTTGAGCGCTTGC
>CAZMMM010000343.1:0-422 GCA_964567385.1 uncultured Comamonas sp. | reverse complement strand
TTGAGGGTGGCCAGGTCTTTCATGGGGTTGTCTCTTTCAATCGTTGCAATGCGGTTTCTATGGCTTTGCGCGGCGTGGTTTGCGTCTTCTTGATAAAGATGTGCAGCACTACCAGGCGGCGGCCATGCTGGGCAGCGTAAATGGCGCGGGCTATGCCGTCCCTGCCTTGCATACGCATCTCCCACAGCTTGCGCTCTAGCGGGCGGATATGGGGCAATCCCACTTGTTGCGGCCCTAGGTCTTGGAGCATTTCAGTAATGCGCAGGAAGCGGGCTTGCATGTCGCTGGGCAGCGCCACTAATTCAGGTTCAGCCAAGGGGTGTAGGCATACGTGCCACGGGTTCATATTATGCCCTTTATGCAATGTTTCAACCTGCCACCACGCGCAGGCGCTGGGGTTGCTCTTGGGGCTGCCAGTCCAC
>CAZMMM010000342.1:0-2672 GCA_964567385.1 uncultured Comamonas sp. | reverse complement strand
CAACGCTTGCCTACTTGGCGCACTCATTTACCTGACTGGCTGCATGAGTGGCTGGAGTTTATGGTGCCGATACTGCAAATCCTGCTGGTGGTATTTGCCGCTTGGCTGCTGCTGCGTATGTTTAAGCGGCTATTGCACCGGGTGAGCACACACTACGACTTTCCCAGCGAGCTGCTAATGCCTTTGAGCGTGGTTGTGCGCTGGCTGATTTTGAGTGGTGCGGTGCTGTTGGTGCTGGAGCGCCTGGGCGTGTCTGCCACAGTGCTGTGGTCCGCTTTTACCGGGTTTGCAGCGGTGGGGGCGGTGGCATTCTTTGCTGCTTGGAGTGTGCTGTCCAACCTGTTTTGCGCATTTTTAATTTTGACCAGTCGCCCTTTTGTGGTGGGTGACCACATCGAGCTACTGGATACGGCAGAAAAACCCGGTGCGCTAGGACGGGTGGTGGATATCAACTTACTTTACACCACTTTGCAGGACGTGACGGAAGGGCAGGGCGGGGCCTTGCTGCAAATCCCGAATGCTTTGGTGTTTCAGCGTGTGATGCGCCGCTGGAAGGCCGGCACCCCAGTGCCTGTAGCCAAAAAAAAGGCGGTTGCTGTTGCTAGCACGGGTGGGCCCCAGGTGCAGGCGATGCCAGCAGGCGGCAAGACGGTTGAGCCTGAGGGCAAGCTGTAACCAGCAACCCATGCTGCCAGATTACGGTGCAGGTGGGGGGGCAGCCTGCGCCTCTGTTGCGGCCAAGGTGGCGGCTGCGGCCAAGGTGGCTTGTGCTCCTAAGGCTGAGCCACTGGCCTCTGGCGCAAGGGGGCCAATGCGGGTGACCAGCACCTGGTCAATGCGGTAGCTGTCCACATCAATCACCTCAAACTTGTAGCCGCCCCAGTCCACGCTATCGGTGCGGCGGGGTACGCGGCGCAGCATCACCATCAAAAAGCCGGCCAGGGTGGCGTATTCGTCATCATGGGGCAGGTTGTCCAGGTCAAGGGCGTGCAGTACATCGTCAATCGGGGTGATGCCATCGACCAGCCAGGAGTCTTCATCGCGGCGGATGATTTGCTCCTCATCATCGGGGCCAATCAGGTCGCCCATCACGGTGCTCATCACATCATTCAAAGTCACCACACCTACCACTAGGCTGTATTCGTTCAAGATGATGGCGAAGTCCTCGCGCACCTGCTGGAACTGGTCCAGCACCTCAGCCAGGGTGAGCTTGTCCGGAACAATCAGGGCGCGGTGGATAAGGCTGTCATCCCTGAGGGACAGGGGCTGGTTGTTGAGCACGCGCTGGAACAAGTCCTTGGCATCCACATAGCCAATGATGTGGTCGATATTGCCCTCACACACCGGGTAGGTGGAGTAAGGCTCTTCAGCAATACGGGCGCGGATGACAGCGTCCGGGTCGTCACGCAGAAAGTAGGCAATGCGGTCGCGCTGCGTCATGGCTGAGGTGACGGTACGCGAGTTCATGTCCATCACATTGGCAATCACCTGCTGCTCGCGCAGCGCCAGCACCCCGGCACGTGCGCCTGCCTCGGTCATGGCCAGAATATCGTCACTGGTCACGCGCTCGTCGCGCTGCTCGGGCAGGCCCAGGAGTTTGAAAATCACATCCGTGCTACGGCTGTAAAACCACACCACCGGGCGAAATACCCGAATTGCCCATTGCATGGGGTGCAGCACGCGCAGCAGCAGGCGCTCAGGCTCCACCATGCTCAAGCGCCGAGGCAGCAGGTCAGCAAACCAGATGAATAGCGAGCTAATCAGCAAAAACGATAGTACAAAGCCCATGCTGGCCGCTGTGCTTGCGGGCAGCCATTGCGCCAGCAGATTGCTCAGGCCGCCGCTGAATGCACCTTCGCCCACAATGCCGCCCAAGATGGCAATGCCGTTTTGTCCCACTTGCACCACGGTGAAGTAGTCGCCCGGCTGCTCTTGCATTTTCAAAGCCTCTTCGGCGCGGGGGTTGCCGTCGTCAGCGATTTGCCGCAGGCGCAGGCGGCGCGAGGCGGCCAGAGAGATTTCGGCCACGGCGATAAAGGCGCTGCAAGCAATCAGCAGGGCAATGACTAAAAGGCTTTGAGTCAGACTCATACTTATTCAAAAAAGCGAAGAGATAGGCAGTGTAAGCGGGCAATAGGCACAAAAAACCGCCTGTTCAAAGGCGGTTGCTGGGGCGGTGTTTAAGCCTTGGGGGCTACGATTTTTTGTAGCTCGCCGCTCTCGTACATCTCCATCATGATGTCTGAGCCGCCCACAAACTCACCGCGCACATACAGCTGGGGAATGGTCGGCCATTGGCTGTAGTCTTTGATGCCCTGGCGCACCTCTTCATCGTCCAGCACGTTGACGGTGGCAATGTTTTCTTGCTCTACGCCGCAGGCTTTCAAAATCTGAATAGCGCGGCCAGAGAAGCCGCACATGGGAAAGCTGGCGCTGCCCTTCATGAACAGCAGAATTTCGTTGGCCTTGACGGCTTCGTCAATGCGTTGTTGGATGTCGCTCATAAACCAGATACTCCTGAAAAAAATGCAATCACTGCCGCTGGGCCAGCAAGCCACAGCGCCACGGTGGCTGCAAGAATAAGGGAAGAGGCCGCGCCCCCTGGGCACTAGGGGCTTTTGGGCGGCTGTGAATGGCTAATTTGCCGCCATCCCCCCCGTACACCGCCACTG
>CAZMMM010000341.1:0-2688 GCA_964567385.1 uncultured Comamonas sp. | reverse complement strand
CAGCGGCGTTGGCATCAATCTTCTTTTGCGGGGCGCGTATGGGCACAAAGCGCTTGAAGATGGGCCACAGGCCATCACGCGCATAGTGCAGCACAAACACCATCAACACACCAAAGACGATAACTTCAAAGTTGCCGCTGCTGCCAAACAATTGGGGCAGGAAGTCTTGCAGCCATTGCTTGAGCACGGTAATCAGGGTTGCGCCTACCAACGCGCCCCAGATGTAGCCCGCACCGCCAATCACCGCCATGAACAGGTATTCAATACCCAGGTTCACGCCAAAGGGGGTAGGGTTCACAAAGCGCTGCATGTGGGCATACAGCCAGCCAGCCGCGCAGGCTTGCAGGGCTGCCAGCAGGAAAATCACCATACGGGCGCGTGAGGTGTTCACGCCCATGGCCTCAGCCATGATGCGGCCACCCTTCAAGGCGCGGATGGCGCGGCCTTCACGCGAATCGAGCAGGTTGTGCGTGGTGAGCATGGCAATCAGCAGGAAGGCCCAAATCAGGTAGTAGATTTGACCGCCGTCTTTCAGCGTCCAACCAAACAGCGATACCGCAGGCACGCCGCTGATACCGGTGTGGCCGCCCAGGCTTTCCATGGTACCGAACAGGTAGTACAGGCTGATACCCCAGGCAATCGTGCCCAGGGGCAGAAAGTGGCCTGACAGCTTGAGGGTGAGCGAGCCCAGAATCAGCGCCACAGAGGCGGTAATCACCAGACCAATCACCAGCGCAATCCAGGGCGAGTTGCTGGCCCAGGCAATCCAGCCGGGCAGGTCGGTAGCCGTGGTCAGGAAGGCTGTGGTGTAAGCACCCAGGCCAACAAAAGCTGCCTGACCAAAGCTGGTCAAGCCGCCCACGCCTGTGAGTAAAACCAGCCCCAACGCCACCATGGCGTATAGGCCGATGTAATTGAGCAAGGTGACATAAAACGGTGGCAACACCGCAGGCAGCACCAAGAGTAGGGCGAAGAAAACGCCCAATAGCAAACGATCCGCTCTCATTCCTCTTCCTCCACTTGGTGGGTACTCAGCGAACGCCACAGCAGCACGGGAATGATCAGGGTAAACACAATGACTTCCTTATAAGCACTGGCCCAGAAAGAGGCGAAGGCCTCCAGCAGCCCCACGGCAATGGCACCTGCTGCTGCTAGCGGGTAGCTGGCCAGGCCGCCAATAATGGCTGCCACAAAGCCCTTGAGGCCAATCAAAAAGCCAGTGTCGTAGTAAATAGTAGTGATTGGCGCAATCAGCACGCCCGACAGTGCACCGATAAACGCAGCCAGCAAAAAGGTGAGCTTGCCAGCCATGGCGGGAGAGATGCCCATCAACTGCGCACCCACGCGGTTGAAAGCGGCAGCACGCAGCGCCTTGCCGTAGAGCGAGCGTTCAAAGAACTGGTACAGCGCCACAATCAGCAAAATAGCCACGGCAATCACCCACAAGGTTTGGCCGCTGACCATCAGCGGGCCAATGTCAAAGCTGGCATCGCTAAAAGCAGGGGTACGCTGGCCTTCTGCACCAAAGAACAGCAGGCCCAGGCCCACCATCGCCAAGTGCAGGGCAACAGAGACAATCAACAGAATCAGCACCGGCGCAGAGGCAATGGGCTGGTACATCAGGCGGTACATCATCGGCCCCATGGGAACCACAATGGCCAGCGCCACCAGCACCTGTATCGCCAACGGCAAGGTGTTGACCGACATGCTGGCCAGCAGACCCACCAACACCAGGGGGTAGAGCAAATTCCAGCCCGCCACACCTGCAGCCTTGCGCATTTGGCCTTTTTTCAGGGCAGCGCCACCATCCAAAATGGTGACCACCACGCCCATGCCCAACAACAACCAGGTGGTTGCCGGAATGCCCCCGGTCTGCACCATGGCCATGGTCAAAGCACCATAGGCAACAAATTCACCTTGCTGGATAAAAATTACCCGCGTGACGGCGAACACTAACACCAAGGCCAGCGCCAACAGCGCGTAAATCGCGCCGTTGGTGATGCCGTCTTGGCTCAAAATTAAGGCTATTGAAAAATCCATGAAGCCGATCCTGTGGTTGAGCAGGCGTGCATGTTAAGAAGGAGTAAAAACAGGGTCGATTGGGGTTTGCACCCGACCGCCTGACTAACAGTTATGCTTATTAAGCATAATTGATTAGAGGCTACATCATACAGATCCGTACAGATGTGTACAGACAATAAAAGGGTGTGCTTGTAAAGCGCACCCTTTTGAAAACCAACAGCGATTACTTGAGCAGTGACCAGGTGCCGTCGCGGATTTCAATCATCACGCGCGAGCGCTCGTCCAAGCCCAGGTGGTCTTCAGGCGTCATGGTGTACACGCCGGTAGCGCCGGCTACTTCCTTCACACCTTCCAGCGCATCACGCAGGGCAGCGCGAAACTCTGGCGTGCCGGGCTTGGCATTCTTCAGGGCGTTAGGCACAGCCGCGTTCAGCAGCACACCGGCATCCCAGGCGTAAGCGCCAAAGCTGGAGACTGAGCCTTCACCGTGCTTGGCCTCGTACTTCTCTACGTATTCCAGCGCGGTAGCTTTGACGGGATGGCTGTCAGGCAGCACACGGGCCATTTGCACAGGGCCAACGGGCAGCAAAGTGCCCTCGCAGTCCTTGCCGCAGATGCGCAGGAAGTCGTTATTGGCAATGCCGTGGGTTTGGTAGATGGGGCCTT
>CAZMMM010000340.1:0-2696 GCA_964567385.1 uncultured Comamonas sp. | reverse complement strand
CCTGCGCCACCTCAGTCCTACCGGTTGGCGGCCTGGGGATTTGGTATTCTTGCGCCAGCCTTTTGTCCTGATTTTTTTAGAGAGCTCGCTTTTATGGACTCGCAACAGTCACGTGTCTTGGTACAGCTCAGAGACCTGATCCTCAAGGGCAACTTCAAGCCGGGAGAGCGTCTGGCCGAAATTCCTTTGGCAGAAAAACTAGGGGTTTCTCGCACCCCGGTGCGTCTGGCCCTATCCAACCTGGAGCATGAGGGGCTGATCGAATCCTCTCCAGCCGGCGGTTACCAGATGCGCCGCTTTACCGCCACAGAAATCTCCGATGCCATCCGTGTGCGTGGCGTCATCGAAGGCTTTGCCGCCCGTCTGCTGGCAGAAAACGGCGCGCCACGCCAACTGCTGCGCGAGCTGCATGAATGCCTGGATGCTGGTGACAAAATCATCGACAAGCCCAGCATGGATCTGGATGACTATGCCGCCTATGTCGAGATGAACAACCGCTTTCACCAACTGCTGGTGCAGGGCTGCGAAAACAGCACGGTGCAGCGCATCATGGTGCTGATTGACAGCCTGCCCTTTGCCACGCCCAGCGCCATGCTGCCCATGCAGTCTTCAA
Source organism: uncultured Comamonas sp. (assembly GCA_964567385.1). Lineage (GTDB taxonomy): Bacteria > Pseudomonadota > Gammaproteobacteria > Burkholderiales > Burkholderiaceae_C > Comamonas. The sequence goes on along the minus strand of CAZMMM010000340.1, from coordinate 2,083 downwards.
TGGAAGAGGGGCGGCAGTGGATGTGGGCTGCCCATCAAACCCACCACGCCACAGTACGCGCCATAGAAAACGGCCAAGGTGCACGCGCCCAAGCCTTGGGCGAGGAGCATGTGGAAATTGCCCGCATGAACCTGGACTACGCGCTGGAGAAGCCAGAGCTTGCCACCAAGCTCATGCCAGGCATACAGCTGGTCGCTGACAAGTAAGGCAGCAGCCTAGCGCCCCATTTGATAGCGCCGCGCCAGCACGGCTTGCAGGTCTTTGACCACGGTCATGGCTTGCTTGAGCTGGCCGCGCTCAAAGCGCGATAGGCTGGCTAGGGGAACGTAGTTATCTGGCGCTTCACCACGCTCTGCCTGGCGGGTTTGGTGGGCTAGGCGCAGCCCGCTAATTAGCGTCAACGCATCCTGCAAATCACGCCCGGCGGCGGGGCTGAGTTCCCCGCCCTCCAAAGCAGCAGCCTGCGCCAGGCGCTCGTGGGTGTTCACGGCATCCAGCCCGCCAGACAGGGCATAGACCCGCGCCAAATCCACTATCGGCACGACACCACCATGCTTGAAATCTACCGCGCCCGCATGTTCGCCCTTGCGCTCGCCCACCACTGCGCCTAGCCAGCCCAGGGGCGGGCGCTGCTTTAAGGCATTGCCCACCATGTGGCCGAGGAATAAGCGGCTGCCTTGGGCGCTGCTCAACTCCTCGGCGCGTAATTGCTCCAGCAGGGCGCTGTTGCCGTGGATGGCACGTAGGTCAAAAAACACGCTACTGAGCATCAGCGCCTGCGGCTCGGGCTGGTCAATCCAGCGGCGGAAGTAGCGCCGCCATTGCGCCATGGGCTGTCGCCATTGGTCGGTCATGGCCATCATCTCGCCGGGGCAATAGACGTAGCCGCAGGTATCCAGCCCATCGCACACCCAACGCGCTAGCGCTTCAAAGTAAGCACCGTGCGCCTCGGGCTGGTAGTCGTCGGATAAGACCATGCAGTTGTCTTGGTCGGTACGCGCTGTTTGCTCCATACGCGCTTGCGAGCCAGCGGCCACCCACACCCAGTCGATAGGCGCAGGCCCTAGCTCCTGCTGCGCCAGGCCAATCAGGCGCACGGTGATGGCATCAGTCATCGCCGTCACCATGCGGCCAATGCTGTGCGCCGCCGCACCGGTTCGCGCCAGGGTTTGCTGCACCGGGCCGACTTGGGCGCTCAAGGCTGCCAGCTCGGCCACGCTGCTGGCCTGGTGAATGCGCCGCGCCAATTGCACGGCGGTGGGGGTTTGGCGCTCGCTGACATCACGCGGGGTAATCATGCCGACGATGCGCCCGTCCTGCTGCACTGGCACATGGTGGATGTTGTGCCGCGCCATCCAGGTCAGGGCATCCAGTGCGCTGGTGTTGGCGGGCAGGGAGAGCACCTGCGTGCTGGCAATCTCGCGCACGGGCAGGCGGGCATCCAGGCATTGCGCCACGACGCGGCTGCGCAAGTCGCGGTCGGTAACCAGGCCATATAACGCCTCGCCCTGCATGAGCAGCACTGACGATACGCCTGCGGCCTGCATGGCCTGGGCGGCCTCCTGAATGCTGGCATCGGGCGAGAGCGTTAAAGGCGGACGGTGGAGTAGCGCCGAGAGGGGTGTGCCCAGCAGATTGCTGGTATCCAGGGCTGCGGCAGATACCGAGGTGGAAGCAGAAGCAGTCGTAGTCATGCAAAGAGCCTAAAAATTGTTGAAATACTGCAAACAGCGCCGCATTGTTACAGCCCCAGCCCCAAATGGCGAGTGCCCGCCCCACACCCGCCCCATTGCTGACTTGCAGGTGTTTACACCACCTCCAGCATAGCCAAGGCGGCCAATGGCGCAGTCTCGGCCCGCAGAACACGCACGCCCAGCGTCACAGGGGTAAAGCCTTGAGCCAGGGCCAATGCCTCCTCCTCAGCGCTCAAGCCGCCTTCGGGGCCGGAAAGCAGGGTGATGGGGCCAGCACCGCCCTGCATAGCTTGGATAACTTGGGGTAGAGGGCGGCTGCCTGGGGCAAGGGACAACACCAGCCGCAGGCCTTGCTCTGCACTCTGCGGGTGCTCGGCCAACCATTGCGC
>CAZMMM010000339.1:0-2731 GCA_964567385.1 uncultured Comamonas sp. | reverse complement strand
GCTTTGGCATGAGCGCCGATGCGGGCCACATGACCGCCCCCAATATGGACGGCCCGCGCCGCGCCATGCTCAATGCCATGCGCAATGCGGGTGTGAACGCTGATGCGGTCAACTACCTCAACGCCCACGGCACCTCTACCCCATTGGGTGACCTGAACGAAAGCAATGCCATCAAGGCAGCGTTGGGCGATGCTGCGTACAAAACCGTTGTCAGCTCCACCAAATCCATGACAGGGCACTTGCTGGGCGGCGCTGGCGGCATTGAAAGCGTGTTTACCGTGCTGGCGCTGCACCACCAGGTGATTCCCCCCACCATCAACCTGCACAACCAAGACCCCGAGTGCGATTTGGACTACTGCGCCAACACCGCCCGCGATGCCCGCATTGACGTGGCGCTGAAGAACAACTTCGGCTTTGGTGGCACCAATGGCTCGCTGGTGTTCAAGCGGGTGTGAATCTGCTGACCGCCAAATCAGGCATTACGCAAAAAGCCGCTGTGGTTTCGCCGCAGCGGCTTTTTTGTGCCTGCTGAAATCGTAAATAAGTTTGTCCCCTTATCCTTATGTTGCGTAGAAAAAAACCATCTGCTTCCCAAGCATCAGTGTCAGTCTTTTTTATGGACTGCCCAGCCAAAACCTATTTAGATGTTGACACTGGGGAAGTCCGACCAGGCCGCTCCGTGCCTGAGCATTGCCACATTGTGGGTGCAGTGGCGCAGCGTCTGATTGCCCTGTATCCCCCTGTTTTGCAAGCGTTGCTGTTTCCTCCAGATGCAGCTTTTGCTGCTGCTTGCCACGATATTGGCAAAGTTAGTCCCTCGTTTTATGAAAAATTGCGGCGTAACTTCACCGCTGGCGCAGAACAGCTTCCCAAGCTAGGTGTTGATAATCCTGAGCTGGAGCGCCAATGGGGCGCTCATGCCGGGGTAAGCCAAGTCACTGCTAAAGCTTTGGGCGCACCGAAATGGATTCCTGAAGTTTTAGGACAGCACCACGGTTTTTCACCACAGTTGGGCATTTATCAAAACGCAGAGGGCGAAGTGTTTGGCGGTAGTGCCTGGCAACAGCAGCGCCGCGCCTTGGTCGATAATTTGCGCAGCCGCTTAGGGATGGACTGGCCCACACTGCAAAGCCCCGTCCAAGCGCGGCTGGTAGCAGGGCTGACCAGCGTGGCCGATTGGATAGGTTCAGGCCAGCATTTTGAAAACCCCGCCTTGCCTTGGCAGGGTTTGGTGGATGCCGCTTTACAAGCATCGGGCTGGGTCGCTCCCACCTACCAAAACGGCCTGAGCTTTACCGAGGTATTTGGTTTTGCACCCCATCCCGCCCAACAGCAGCTTGTGGATGCGGTCACGCAGGCGGGTGTGTATGTGCTAGAAGCGCCTATGGGCCTAGGCAAAACCGAGGCCGCCCTGTATGCCGCCTACCAACTGCTGCAAAGAGGCCAAGCCAGCGGCATTTACTTTGCCCTGCCCACGCAGCTCACTTCCAACAAAATTTACGAGCGCTTTAATGCTTTTTTGGCAAGCGTTTTAGCGGTAGATTGTCCCCACCGCAGTGCCCTGCTACTGCACGGCAAAGCCTGGCTGCAAGATACCGAAATGGGCGAAGAAGGCCGACCCGGCGGGGCATGGTTTCACAGTAGCAAGCGCGGCCTACTAGCCCCCTTTGCCGTGGGCACGATAGACCAAGCCTTAATGGCCGCCATGAATGTCAAGCACGGCTTTGTGCGTGCCTTTGGCTTGGCGGGCAAGGTCGTCATTCTGGACGAGGTGCATACCTATGATGCCTACACGGGCACGCTGCTTGATGCCTTGGTCAAGCTGCTGCGCCAACTGCATTGCACTGTGATTATTTTGAGCGCCACGCTCAACCAAAAGCGCCGCGCCGACATCGTGCAGGCCACGCTTTGCAGCCCGGCCTATCCCCTTATTACCGCTGTGCAAGGGGCGCTGGATGCGCCGCAGGTGCAAGAGCTGGCCGTCGCCCCACCGCCGCCCCACACCGTGGCTATTCACTTATGCGCCGATGCCAGCCTTGCCGTGCAAGAAGCCATCCACCGCGCCGCCCAAGGCCAGCAAGTGCTGTGGCTGGAAAACACCGTCGCCCAAGCACAAGAGCGCTATCTGGATTTAGCCGCCCGTGCGCATGAAGTGGGCGCGGCTTGCGGCCTGCTGCACTCGCGCTTTACGGCAGAAGACCGCCAACGCTTAGAAGAACACTGGGTCAACGCCTTTGGCAAAAGCGGCCACGCCCAACGCGGCCAGCAAGGGCGCATTCTGGTCGGTACGCAGGTGCTGGAGCAGTCGCTAGATATGGATGCTGATTTTTTGGTTAGCGCCTTTGCGCCCACCGACATGCTTTTGCAACGCTTGGGCAGGCTCTGGCGGCATACCAAAACACCCCGCCCAGACAGCGCCGCCTGTGAGGCTTGGCTGCTGGCTCCCGACCTAGAAACTGCGATTGCCCAGCCTTACAAAGCCTTTGGCAACAGCGCCTATGTCTATGCGCCTTATGTGCTGTGCCGCAGCCTGCAAGTGTGGCAAACACTGCAACAAGTCACGCTGCCCACCGACATCCGCCCGCTGATTGAAGCCAGCTACGCCCAGCGCACAGAAGACGGCGATATGGCGCGTTGGCTGCATGAGTTGGATAACGGCAGGCCGCAGCGCCCCGGCCGATCCAGGCAAATAGGCCGCATTGCCATGCAGCAGCTTGCCCGTATTGGCTTG
>CAZMMM010000338.1:0-2735 GCA_964567385.1 uncultured Comamonas sp. | reverse complement strand
CATTGGTTGGTAGTGGCCAACCGCCAAGCCGGCACAGACATTTTGCTGACTGTGCCGGGCAATGTCGCCCTAGACCCAGGACCCCAGTCTTAGCCCGGAGATCTCATGGCCCCCGTACCCGCCTATAGTTACACCGAACGCAAGCGCATTCGTAAAAGCTTCGGCAGCCGCGACAGCGTGCTGCAAGTGCCCTACCTGCTGCAAATGCAAAAAGATGCTTACACCGCATTCCTGCAAGCAGATACGCCCCCTAAAAAGCGCACTGATGAAGGGCTGCAAGCCGCCTTCAATTCAGCCTTCCCCATCGTCTCGCACAACGGCTTTGTCGAGATGAAGTTCATTGAGTACAACCTCGGCAAACCCGTGTTTGACGTGCGTGAATGTCAGACACGTGGTTTGACCTTTGCCTCGGCGGTGCGCGCCAAGGTGCAGCTCATCATCTATGACCGCGAGTCTTCTACCTCGCAAAACAAGGTGGTCAAAGAAGTTAAAGAGCAAGAAGTCTACATGGGCGAAGTGCCCCTGATGACGGAAAAAGGCTCTTTTATTGTGAACGGCACCGAGCGCGTGATTGTGTCGCAGCTGCACCGTTCCCCCGGCGTGTTCTTTGAGCACGACAAGGGTAAAACCCATAGTTCGGGCAAGCTGCTGTTTAGCGCCCGCATCATCCCCTACCGTGGCTCCTGGCTGGACTTTGAGTTTGACCCCAAAGACCTGCTGCACTTCCGCGTCGACCGTCGCCGCAAGATGCCGGTGACGATTCTGCTCAAGGCCATTGGCATGAGCGCTGAGCAAATCTTGGCGCACTTCTTCGTCAACGACAACTTCCGCCTGATGGACTCGGGCGCACAAATGGAGTTGGTGGTAGACCGCCTCAAAGGCGAGATTGCCCGCTTTGACATTACCGACAAGAGCGGCAAAGTGGTGGTGGCCAAGGACAAGCGCATCACAGCCCGCCACACTCGTGAGCTGGAGCAATCGGGCACCAAGTTTGTCAGCGTGCCGGAAGACTTCCTGCTTGGCCGTGTGCTGGCCAAAGGCATTGTGGATGAAGACACTGGCGAAATCCTGGCCAAGCCCAATGAAGAGCTGACCGAAACCCTGCTGAAAAAACTGCGCAGCGCCAATGTGCAAGATATCCAGTGCATTCATACCAATGAGCTGGATCAAGGCGCTTACATCTCCCAGACTCTGGGCATTGATGAAACGGTGGATGAAACCGCTGCCCGCGTACAAATCTACCGCATGATGCGCCCTGGCGAGCCGCCTACCGATGACGCGGTGCAAGCCCTGTTCCAGCGCCTGTTCTACAACCCCGACACCTACGACCTGTCCCGTGTTGGGCGCATGAAGTTCAACGCCCGCGTTGGCCGTGAAGAAGCTACTGGCGCAATGGTGCTGGACAACGACGACATTCTGGCCGTGGTGAAAATCCTGGTCGATTTGCGCAACGGTAAAGGCCAGGTTGATGACATTGACCACCTGGGCAACCGCCGCGTGCGCTGCGTGGGCGAACTGGCTGAAAACCAGTACCGCACCGGCTTGGCACGGATTGAAAAAGCCGTGAAAGAGCGTCTGGGTCAGGCTGAAAACGATCCCTTGATGCCGCATGACCTGATTAACTCCAAGCCCATTTCTGCGGCCTTGAAGGAGTTCTTCGGCTCTTCGCAACTGAGCCAGTTCATGGACCAGACCAACCCCCTGGCCGAGATTACGCACAAGCGCCGCGTCTCCGCCCTGGGCCCAGGCGGTTTGACTCGCGAACGTGCCGGCTTTGAGGTGCGCGACGTACACGTCACCCACTATGGCCGCGTCTGCCCGATTGAAACGCCAGAAGGCCCCAATATTGGCCTGATTAACTCCCTGGCGCTGTATGCCCGTCTGAATGAGTACGGTTTTATCGAAACCCCCTACCGCCGCGTGGTGGATGGCCAGGTCACCGATGAAATTGATTACCTCTCCGCCATTGAAGAGGGCAAATACATCATCGCCCAGGCCAACGCCGAGCTGGATGAAGAAGGCCGTCTGGTAGGCGACCTGGTTTCTGCCCGTGAAGAGGGCGAATCCACCCTGCTGTCGCCCGAGCGCGTGCAGTACATGGACGTGTCGCCCGCGCAGATTGTGTCGGTGGCCGCCTCGCTGATTCCCTTCTTGGAGCACGACGACGCCAACCGCGCTTTGATGGGTGCCAACATGTCGCGCCAGGCTGTGCCGGTGCTGCGCCCTGAAAAGCCCATGGTGGGCACGGGCATTGAGCGCGTAGCCGCGATTGACTCCGGCACCGTGGTGACGGCTAACCGTGGCGGCGTGGTTGATTACGTGGATGCCACCCGCATTGTGATTCGCGTCAACGACGACGAAGCTTTGGCCGGGGAAGTGGGTGTTGATATCTACAACCTCATCAAATACCAGCGCTCCAACCAGAACACCAACATCCACCAACGCCCCATCGTCAAGCGCGGTGATGTGCTGGCCAAGGGGGATGTGATTGCTGACGGCGCATCGACCGACCTGGGCGAAATCGCCATCGGCCAGAACATGCTGATCGCCTTCATGCCCTGGAACGGCTACAACTTCGAAGACTCGATTTTGATTTCTGAGCGCGTGGTGGCCGAAGACCGCTACACCTCGATCCACATCGAGGAACTGGTGGTCATGGCGCGCGACACCAAGCTGGGCGCCGAAGAAATCACGCGCGACATTCCCAACCTGTCCGAGCAGCAGCTCAACCGCCT
>CAZMMM010000337.1:0-2758 GCA_964567385.1 uncultured Comamonas sp. | reverse complement strand
GCACAGCATGGGGCATGTGCCACGCCGCGGCGAGGTCTGGCAGCTTCAGCACCTGGAGCTGCGCGTGCTGCTGGCCAAAGGCGGGGCGGTGCGCTGGTTCCAAGTGCGTCGCCTGGATGCCGATGCTGACAGCACCCCCAGCCCGGTAGCGACTGAGTCCTAAGCATTCCACGCCTTTCACCTGCTTTCACCCCATCCCCTACCGCTCACCCCCCCTGCTTGCCAGTGCGCCCTATTGCTCTGACCCCTGCCCGCCCCGCCTTCTTCCCCATTCTGCTGCTAGCCATGCTGCCAGCCGGTTTGCTGCACGCAGCGGCTTTGGCTTGGCCGGGCAGTGGGGCAGCGCTGTGGTGGCTGCAAATCATCAGCCAAACAGGTTTGTGCCTAGCCTTGCTACGCGCCCGCACTGGGCGGCAGGCGATGGCGCTGGCGGCGCTGTTTGCCTGTGGCTGGCTGGTGGGTACGTTCTGGTGGCTATTTATTTCCATGCACCGTTATGGTGGCTTGGCCGCGCCCTTGGCGGCGGCGGCGGTGTGGGCGCTGGCGGCATTTTTATCCCTGTATTACGTGGCCGCCGCCTGGGCGTGGCAGCGGCTGCGCCTGGGCTGGCAGCAGCGCCGCCCCGCTTGGCGCGTGCTGGCTTGCACTACCAGCTTTACCGCCCTGTGGCTGCTGGCCGAGCTGGCACGCGGGCAGTGGTGGACGGGCTTTCCCTGGGGCGCGGCAGGCTATGCCCATGTGGAGGGGCCACTGGCAGCGCTGGCTCCGTGGATAGGGGTGTATGGCATTGGCGCTGTGGCCGCCGCTTTGGCGATGCTGCTGGCGCAACTGCGCTGGCAGGCGCTGCGCCATGCCGCAAGCTGGTTGTTCGCCGCTGGTGGCGCTGGCCTGCTATGGGCCGCGCAGCAGGCATTGCCCCAACAGGCCGAGCTACCCACGCACAGCACCCCGCGCTTTAGTGTGGCCTTGCTGCAAGGCAATATTGCCCAGGATGAAAAATTCCAGCCCGGCAGCGGCATCCCTGATGCGCTGGATTGGTACGGCCAGCAATTGCTGCTGGCTGAGGCGGATTTGGTCGTCGCCCCAGAAACTGCTATCCCCCTGCTGCCCCAGCAACTTGACCCGCGCTATCTGGAGCAACTGCGCCAGCACTTCACCCAGCCACGCAGCGGGGTGGAGCATCCCCCGGCAGCCTTGGTCGGCATCCCCTTGGGGGATGAGTGGCGCGGTTATACCAATTCCGTGCTGGGCTGGGCGGCGGAGCAAAGCGGCAACGAGCAGTACCAATACGACAAGCACCACCTGGTTCCATTTGGGGAGTTCATCCCACCGCTGTTCAAGTGGTTTACCCGCATGATGAATATCCCACTGGGGGACTTCAACCGTGGCAGCCTGCAACAAGCGCCCATGCACTGGGCGGGGCAGCGGCTGGCTCCCAACATCTGCTATGAAGATTTGTTTGGCGAGGAGCTGGCGGCACGCTTCCTCCACCCCAGCCAATCGCCCACGGTGCTGGTGAATCTGAGCAATATCGGCTGGTTTGACGACAGCCTGGCGATTGACCAGCATTTACACATTAGCCGTATGCGCACCCTGGAGCTGCAACGCCCCATGCTACGCGCCACCAACACCGGCGCAACCGCTGTGATTGACCACCGTGGCCAGGTACTGGCGCAACTGCCCAGCGTGCAGCGCGGTGTGTTGCACGCCAGCATAGAGGGGCGCAGCCACCATACCGCCTACGCCTGGTGGGCTTCCCGCTGGGGGCTGTGGCCGCTGTGGCTGCTGGGGGTTTTGCTGCTGGCTACCGCCGCCCTGGGGCTGTGGCAAGCACGCCATAATCCCCCTGCCCGCGCCCCTGTAGCGCCGTAAACCCTGTTGCCAGCGTTTACACTGCTGGCCAATTGCCTTATTTTTATTGCTAGCGCGCAGCAAGGGCTGCCATACCACAGAAAGTTCAATAATGGCCGATGCTGATGTTTGACCGCATCACCCATATTGATGACAGCGGCGGGGCGCATGGCCTGGGCCGCATTGAGGCAGAGCTGGACGTCAAGCCTGGCCTATGGTTTTTCGACTGCCACTTTCAGGGCGACCCTGTGATGCCCGGCTGCCTGGGGCTGGATGCCATGTGGCAGCTCATTGGCTTTTATCTCACCTGGCTGCGCCTGCCAGGCCGTGGCCGCGCACTGGGTGCTGGCGAGGTGAAGTTCACCGGTGAAGTCGGCCCTGACGTGAAGCTGGTGAAGTATGAAATCGACATCAAGCGCGTTATCAAGCGCAAGCTGCGCGTGGGCCTGTTCCTGCGCGAGGGCGAAACCCCCGGAGGCCAGCCATGAGCAAGCGGCGTGTTGTCATTACCGGCGCGGGCATTGTGTCTTGCATCGGCAACGATTTGGCCACTGTGGAAGCCGCCCTGCGTGCGGGCACCAGCGGCATTCAGGCCGTTGAAGAAATGACCACGATGGGCCTGCGCAGCCAGGTAGCGGGCGTGCCCCACATTGACCTGGAAGCACGCATTGACCGCAAGCAACTGCGCTTTATGGGCGAAGCGGCTGCCTACGCCCAGATTGCCTTGGAAGATGCCATTGCCCAGGCGGGGCTTACGCCCGAGCAGGTCAGCCACCCACGCACCGGCCTCATCATGGGCTCGGGCGGTGGCTCGCCCGCCAACCAGATTGAGGCGGCAGACACCCTGCGCGAAAAAGGCATTCGCCGCGTTGGCCCCTATCAGGTCACGCGCTGCATGAGCAGCACC
>CAZMMM010000336.1:1761-2774 GCA_964567385.1 uncultured Comamonas sp. | reverse complement strand
TACCCGGCGGCCGGATTCCAGAAACAGGCCCTTGCGGAAGGCATGGGTGGCAAGGGTCGAGCCGTTGCCCGGCAGCGCCAGGCCCAGCGCCTCGGCCAGACAGTTCATGGAATTGGCGGTAAACATGCCCGAGCAAGAGCCACAGGTGGGGCAGGCGCTGCGCTCTACGGCGGCCACCTCTTCGTCGCTGGCGTGTTCATCAGCGGCCATGACCATGGCATCAATCAAGTCCAGTTTTTTATCGCCCTTGCTGGCATGAAAGCTCTTGGGCTGCGTGCCCTGGGTGCTGGCAATGACCTTGCCCGCCTCCATAGGGCCACCGGATACAAACACCACAGGAATGTTCAGCCGCATGGCCGCCATCAACATGCCGGGGGTGATTTTGTCGCAGTTGCTGATGCAGACCATGGCATCAGCGCAGTGGGCGTTGACCATGTACTCCACCGAGTCAGCAATCACATCGCGGCTGGGCAGGGAGTACAACATGCCGTCGTGCCCCATGGCAATGCCATCGTCCACTGCAATGGTGTTGAACTCTTTGGCTACGCCGCCTGCCGCTTCAATCTCGCGCGCAACGAGCTGCCCCATGTCCTTGAGGTGAACGTGGCCAGGCACAAACTGGGTAAAGGAGTTGACCACGGCAATGATGGGCTTTTGAAAGTCTTCATCTTTCATGCCGGTAGCGCGCCACAGCGAGCGGGCACCCGCCATGTTGCGGCCAGCGGTAGAGGTTTTGGAGCGGTAAACAGGCATAGAGAATGTCCCTGAAAAAGCAAACAGGCCTGCTAAAAGCAGGCCCGTTATTTAAAAAACGGATGCGCCAGATTATGGCGCAAGCCCTAGGGCTTAACGCTTACGCTGGGTATGGCCACGCAAGGCAGCGCGGTTTTTTTCAATACGATCCAGACGGCGCTGCTGCACGCGGTCGTCTGCACGGCGCCTGGTCATGCCAGATGCATCGGCATACCCCCACCAGGCAGCGGTCAGCCCAAACAGGCCAATCACCCACCACC
>CAZMMM010000336.1:0-1751 GCA_964567385.1 uncultured Comamonas sp. | reverse complement strand
ACAAATTGGCTAGCCAGGCAACATCCAGCACTTCTTGCTGCACCAAAGTTTTGAGCAGCGCTAGCACTACCGCTACCATCAACAACCACATACACACTCCTGTTCTAATTTTGCGAGCGTTATTGATGCCCACCCCGCCATCAATTGTGCGTGAGCAAAGACAAGGCTATTGTAAGCAGCGTCTTGATATGTCATTTTTTTGCAAGCATTGCTGTCAATAATTGCACACAGGTAGCATGCTACCTCAGCCCATACCCCGATAAAGGAGACAACACCTCATGACGACTTTTGACGCATTCCACCAGCAATCCATTGAGCAGCCTCAAGCCTTCTGGTTGGAGCAAGCCCAGCATATCGACTGGCAACAAGCCCCCACCCAAGCCTGCGACTACAGCAACCCGCCTTTTGCCCGCTGGTTTCCTGATGGCCAGCTCAACCTCAGCCACAACGCCATTGACCGCCACCTGGGCAGCCGTGCTGATCAGGCCGCCATCATCGCCATCTCGACTGAAACCAATACCGAAACCACCTACACCTACGCCCAACTGCACCAAGAGGTGCAGCGCATGGCCGCCGCCTTGCAAGCGCTGGGCGTACAAAAGGGCGACCGCGTACAAATCTACATGCCCATGATTGCCGAAGCGGCCTTTGCCATGTTGGCCTGCGCCCGCCTGGGCGCTATTCACAGCGTGGTATTTGGCGGCTTTGCCTCGGTATCTCTGGCCTCGCGCATTGATGATGCCCAGCCCAAAGTCATTATCAGCGCCGACGCTGGCTCTCGCGGCGGGCGAGCCATTGCCTACAAGCCCTTGCTGGACGAAGCATTGGCGCTAGCCACGCATAAGCCCGCTGCCGTGCTGCTGGTGGATCGCGGCCTGGCTCCCCTGCCCCTGACCGCCGGACGCGACCATCTGTGGAGCGAGCTACGCCAGCAGCACCTGGATGCCCAAGTACCCTGCACTTGGGTACAGGCCACCGACCCCAGCTACATCCTCTACACCAGCGGAACCACTGGCAAACCCAAGGGCGTGCAGCGCGATACCGGCGGCTATGCCGTCGCGCTGGCAGCCAGCATGCAGCACATCTTTAGTGCCCAGGCGGGGCAAACCTTCTTCTGCACCAGCGATATTGGCTGGGTGGTGGGGCATAGCTACATCATCTACGCCCCCCTGCTGGCAGGCATGGCGACCATCATGTATGAAGGCTTGCCCACCCGCCCCGATGCCGGTATCTGGTGGAGCTTGGTGGAAAAATACCGCGTCACCCACATGTTCTCCGCGCCCACGGCAGTGCGGGTGCTTAAAAAGCAAGACCCGGCTTATCTGAGCCAATACGACCTCTCCAGCCTAAAAACCCTGTGGCTAGCGGGCGAGCCGTTGGACGAGCCGACCGCCCAATGGATTAGCAGCGCCTTGCAAGTGCCCATCATCGACAACTTCTGGCAGACCGAAACGGGCTGGCCCATCCTCACCCTGTGCAACGGCGTAGAACAACAAACCAGCCGCTTTGGCAGCCCAGGACGCGCCGTCTATGGCTACAACGTCAAGCTGCTTGATGAAGTTACCGGCCAGGAGCTGACCGAGCCGAACCAAAAAGGCGTACTCGCCATTGAAGGCCCTTTGCCCCCCGGCTGCCTGCAAACCGTCTGGGGCGATGACGAGCGCTTTATCAACACCTACTGGAGCAGCATCCCTGGCCGCCAGATTTACAGCACCTTTGACTGGGGCATCCGCGATGCCGATGGCTACTAC
>CAZMMM010000335.1:0-2778 GCA_964567385.1 uncultured Comamonas sp. | reverse complement strand
CCATAGCGTGATTCAGGACGACTTTGACCTCACCATCGTCAACCGTATGGATGTTGACCACGGCCTGACTGTGCCGCTGTCGCTCATGTGCGGCGAGCGTGCCCCCAAGGACGGCTGGCCGTTTGCGGTGATTCCGCTGGCTGTCAACGTGGTGCAATACCCCGTGCCGTCGGGACGGCGCTGCTTTGCCCTGGGCCAGGCCATACGCCGTGCGGTCGAGAGTTATGACGAAGACTTGAACGTGCAAATCTGGGGCACAGGTGGCATGAGCCACCAGTTGCAGGGCGAGCGTGCTGGCTTGATTAACCAGCCGTGGGATCAGCGCTTTATGGACAGGCTGATTGCCGATCCTGCTGAACTAGCCCAAATGCCACACACCGAATACGTGCGCGAGGCGGGCAGTGAGGGTATTGAGCTGGTGATGTGGTTGGTGGCACGCGGTGCAATGGCTGATGTTGCAGGCGCAGTAGGCAGCTCTGCACCCCGTGTAGCGCACCGCTTCTACCATGTGCCAGCATCCAACACCGCTGTTGGCCACTTGATTTTGGAGAACGGCTGATTAGGCCAAGGCGGGGCCTCTTCTCACTCCACAAAGCAGGCCCCTAATCTTTAACGCGCTTGCGTATCTCAGGGATGGCTTTTTGCAGGTAGTACACCATCGACCAGACGGTGAGCACCGCTGCCAGCCAAATCAGCACCTGCCCCCATAGGCGGGTATCGACCCAGCCGAGCAACTGGCCGTCGTACAGCAAGAACGGTATCGCCACCATCTGCACCGTGGTTTTGAGCTTGCCCAGCATGTGAACGGCTACGCTTTTGCTCGCGCCGATTTGTGCCATCCACTCGCGCAGGGCGGAAATGGCAATCTCGCGGCCAATGATGATGAGGGCGACAAACACATCCGCCCGCTGCAAATGCACCAGCACCAGCAGGCTGGCACAGACCAAAAACTTATCCGCCACCGGGTCTAAAAACGCGCCGAAGGCCGAGGTTTGGTTTAAGCGCCGCGCCAAAAAGCCGTCCAGCCAGTCGGTGGCGGCAAAGGCGACGAACATCAAAGCGGCCACCAGGTTTTGCGTGGTCGGTGCCAGACTGCTATAGAAAACCCCGACGATGAGCGGTATCGCCACAATACGCGTCCAGGTCATGGCGGTGGGAATGGTCAGAAACATAGGGGCTGATTGTGGCAGGCTTTGCACTGTGCTTTTAGCGCAGGGCTTGGTAAATGGTCTGCGCCAAGGCTGCTGAGATGCCCGGCACGGTTTGCAGCTCTTGCACACTGGCATTGGCTACGGCACGCAAGCCACCAAAGCGCTGGAGCAACTGGGCGCGGCGCTTGGGGCCAATGCCGGGAATATCCTCCAAACGGCTGCCACCAGTGCGCACCTTGGCACGCCGGGCACGCATACCAGTAATGGCGAAGCGGTGCGCCTCGTCACGGATATGGGCTATCAGCATGAGCGCGGCGGAATCTGCGCCTAGGTACACCTTGGGGCGGCCATCAGCAAACACCAGTTCTTCCAGGCCAACTTTGCGCCCCTCGCCCTTTTCCACGCCAACGATGCGGCTGGTGTCCAGCCCCAACTGCTCAAACACCTGCCGCGCCATGCCGACCTGGCCTTTGCCGCCGTCAATCAACACCACATCGGGCAGTTGCGGGGCATCGCTGGGCGGTGGCGCTCCACCGGCGGCTTGCTGGGCATCTGCTACGGGCTGGTAGCGGCGCAGCAGCACTTGGTGCATGGCGGCGTAATCGTCACCGCCGGTAATGCCGTGGATATTGAAGCGCCGGTACTGGCTGGGCTGCATGGCGTGCTGGGCAAATACCACGCAAGAAGCCTGGGTGGCCTCGCCTGCGGTGTGGGAGATGTCAAAGCATTCGATACGCAAAGCGGCCAAATCGTCCTGCGGCAAATCCAGCGCTTGCGCCAGGGCGCGGGTGCGTGCTTGCTGGGAACCTTCCTCGGCCAGCAGCCGCGCTAGTTGCAGGGCTGCGCCTTGCTCGGCCATGTCCAGCCAGATTTTGCGCTGGCCGCGTGGCTGGGTAACGGCTTGAATTTTGTGCCCCGCCTGCTCGCTCAAGGCTTGTAGCAGCACTGGCTCCAGTGGCTCACTGAGCAGCAGCAGGGGCGGTATCACCTGCTCGGCGTAATGCTGGGCAACAAAGGCGGCCAGCACCTGGGCGGCGGGGGGCTGCTGCTCTAGCTCGGGCTGCCAACTGCCCAGTAGCAAGCCATCATCCAACTGGCTGGGGAAGTAGGCTCTGTCGCCCAAATGCCGCCCGCCGCGCACCATGGCTAGGTTGACGCAAGCCCGCCCACCTTGCACCTGCACGGCCAGAATATCCACATCGCGCTCATCCACAGTTTCCATGCTTTGCTGCTCTAGCACTTTAGACAGCGCCGCTATCTGGTTGCGCACCACAGCGGCCTGTTCGTACTGCATAGCCTCGGCCAGCGCCCACATGCGCTGTTGAAGCTGTTGCAGCAACTCCTGGGTCTGCCCCGATAGCATGGCCTGGGCATTGGCCACATCGGCGGCGTAATCGCTGGGGCTGATAGCGCCCACACAAGGGGCGCTGCACCGCTTGATTTGGTGCAGCAGACAGGGGCGGCTGCGGTGGGCAAATACCGTGTCTTCACAGGTGCGCAGCAAAAACACTTTTTGCAGCAGCTCGATGGTTTCCTTCACCGCCCAGGCATTGGGGTAAGGGCCAAAGTAGCGCTGTTTTTTATCCGTCGCCCCCCGGTAGTAGCTGATGCGCGGGTAATGCTGGCT
>CAZMMM010000334.1:0-2779 GCA_964567385.1 uncultured Comamonas sp. | reverse complement strand
AAGCGCACAGACATAAAAAGCATTCTCATCATTGGCGCTGGCCCCATCATCATTGGCCAAGCCTGCGAGTTCGACTATTCCGGCGTGCAGGCCTGCAAGGCGCTGCGTGAGGAGGGCTATAAAGTCATCCTCATCAACAGCAACCCCGCCACCATCATGACCGACCCGGCCACGGCGGACGTGACCTATATCGAGCCAATTACCTGGCAGACGGTGGAGCGCATCATTGCCAAAGAAAAGCCCGATGCCATTCTGCCCACCATGGGCGGCCAAACGGCGCTGAACTGCGCCCTGGATTTGTGGCACCACGGCGTGCTGGAAAAGTATGGCGTAGAGCTGATTGGTGCCAAGCCCGAGGCCATCGACAAAGCCGAAGACCGCCTCAAGTTCAAAGATGCCATGACCCAAATTGGGCTGGAATCCGCCCGCTCTGGTGTAGCGCACAGCATGGACGAGGCTTGGGAGCTGCAAAAAACCGTCGGCTTCCCCGCTGTGATTCGCCCCAGCTTTACCCTGGGCGGTACGGGCGGCGGCATTGCCTACAACGGCGAAGAGTTTGAAACCATCTGCAAGCGTGGCCTGGAAGCCTCACCCACCAAAGAGCTGCTGATTGAAGAGTCGCTACTGGGCTGGAAAGAGTACGAGATCGAGGTCATCCGTGACCAGGTGGACAACTGCATGATTGTCTGCTCCATCGAAAACCTCGACCCCATGGGCGTACACACCGGCGATGCGATTACTGTTGCGCCCGCGCAGACCATGACCGACCGCGAATACCAAATCATGCGCGATGCCAGCTTGGCCGTGCTGCGTGAAATTGGCGTGAACTCGGGCGGCTCCAATGTGCAGTTTGCCGTTAACCCCAAGGATGGCCGCTTAATCGTTATCGAAATGAACCCGCGTGTGAGCCGCTCCTCGGCGCTGGCTTCCAAGGCCACGGGTTTTCCGATTGCCAAAATCTCGGCCAAGCTGGCTGTGGGCTTTACGCTGGACGAGCTGCGCCACGAAATCACTGGTGACGCGATTCCCGCCCTGTTTGAGCCAAGCATTGACTACGTGGTCACCAAAATCCCACGCTTTGCCTTCGAGAAGTTCCCTGCCGCCAACGACCGCCTGACCACACAAATGAAGTCGGTGGGCGAAGTCATGGCCATGGGGCGCACCTTCCAAGAATCCTTCCAGAAAGCCCTGCGCGGCCTGGAAGTGGGCGTGGACGGCATGAACGAAAAAACCCAGGACCGCGAGCTGCTGGAAAAAGAGCTGGGCGAGCCTGGCCCCGAGCGCATTTGGTATCTGGGCGACGCTTTTGCCGCTGGCTGGAGCCTGGAAGAAGTGCAGGCCATCACCAAGATTGACCCCTGGTTCCTGGCGCAGATTGAAGAAATCGTCCAAATTGAGCTGGACTTGGACAAGCTGGCCGAAGAAAAAGGTGAGGCCGCCTTGGGCAGCCTGGATGCCGCCACCCTGCGTACTTTGAAGCGCAAGGGTTTCTCCGACCGCCGCTTGGCCAAGCTGCTGCACAGCGATGAAAAAGCCGTGCGCGAAGCCCGCCGCAGCCTGGGTGTGCGCCCTGTTTACAAGCGCGTGGATACCTGTGCGGGCGAATTTGCCACCACCAAGGCGTATATGTATTCCTCTTATGACGAGGAATGCGAAGCCCGCCCCACGGACAAGAAAAAAATCATGGTGCTGGGCGGTGGCCCCAACCGTATTGGCCAGGGCATCGAGTTTGACTACTGCTGCGTACATGCAGCCTTGGCCATGCGCGAAGATGGTTATGAAACCATCATGGTCAACTGCAACCCCGAAACGGTTTCTACCGACTACGACACCTCCGACCGCCTGTACTTTGAGCCGCTAACGCTGGAAGACGTGCTGGAAATTGTGGCGCTGGAAAAACCCGAGGGTGTCATCGTGCAGTACGGTGGCCAAACCCCCTTGAAGCTGGCCTTGGGGCTAGAGAAAGAGGGCGTACCCATCATCGGCACCACGCCAGACATGATTGACGCTGCCGAAGACCGCGAGCGTTTCCAACAGCTCTTGAACGATTTGAAGCTGCGCCAGCCGCCCAATGCCACCGCCCGTACCGAGCCAGAGGCGCTGGAAAAAGCCGCCAAGCTGGGCTACCCCCTGGTGGTGCGCCCCAGCTATGTGCTGGGTGGCCGCGCCATGGAAATCGTCCACGAGCAGCGCGACCTGGAGCGTTATATGCGCGAAGCGGTGAAGGTGAGCAACGACTCGCCTGTGCTGCTGGATCACTTCCTGTCTAACGCTATCGAGTGCGATGTGGACTGCGTGCGTGATAGCACTGGCGCAGTCTTTATTGGCGGTGTGATGGAGCATATTGAGCAAGCGGGCGTTCACTCCGGCGACTCGGCCTGTTCGCTGCCGCCCTACTACCTGAAAGCCGAAACAGTGGCTGAAATCAAGCGCCAGACCGCTGCTATGGCCGAAGGCCTAAACGTGGTTGGCTTGATGAACGTGCAGTTCGCCATTCAGGAAACCGAGCAGGGCGATGTGATTTATGTGCTGGAGGTCAACCCCCGCGCCAGCCGCACCGTGCCCTTTGTCAGCAAAGCCACGGGCGTACAACTGGCCAAGGTGGCAGCGCGTTGCATGGCTGGGCAAACCCTGGCTAGCCAAGGCATTACCAAGGAAATCACGCCGCCCTACTTCAGCGTGAAAGAGGCGGTCTTCCCCTTTGTGAAGTTCCCCGGTGTGGATACCATCCTCGGCCCCGAGATGAAGTCCACCGGCGAAGTCATGGGCGTGGGCAAGA
>CAZMMM010000333.1:0-2784 GCA_964567385.1 uncultured Comamonas sp. | reverse complement strand
TCTAGCGCCGTCTGCGTCCTTTATCGGCTTCAATGTGCCGCGCCATGCCGCATCGCTCATAACACCCTGTTCAGCAAACGCCAGGTTCAGAGCTGCGCGTAAAAACGTCATATCGCGGTTCATGCTGCTGTCGCTGCGCTGTGCGCCTCTTGGGGTGGGCAGGTCTTGTAGCCACTCCCTCCACTGTCTAACGTACTGGGGCTTGAGTTTGTCGAGTTCGATTGCTGCTATCGGTTGGCCAGTAATGCACCGTGCTATGCGATTGCGAATATCAGCCGCTGCTTTGCTGCCTCGGTCGCGCTCCACTTTATCGGCGTGGCGCTGGCAAGCATCGTCAACAGTGAGAATTTCCAGCGTCCCGCCTTTGGTCACATGCTCCAGCCATTTCTCAGCGGCTTTCTTGGCTTCGTCAAACTGTCGAGCAGGTGGAGTCCCCGCAAAGTCCCCCAGGCCAGTCTGATGGCGCTTGCCGCTTACTGGGTCACGCCATAAAGCCATCCATGCCCCGCCTGTCGCGCCTTTGCGGTAACCAAGGTGTTGGCCGCTGGCCAGGCGCACCCAGTACGGGGCATTACGCGGTTCGAGCCTTGCCCGCGCTGCTACGGTGTCGAGTTTCATGCTTGTCCTTTCACTGCAAATTCACTGCAAATTCACTGCAAACATTATCGCACTCTGTCGGACTACCTAGGATGTAAGTTGTTGATTTTTCTTGTTTTGTTTGTTCTATAAAATCCAGCAAAGTCCATATTTCCTGCCTTCACACGGCAGGGGTCGCAGGTTCAAACCCTGCATCACCCACCATATAAATCAAGCACTTACGAGAAATCGCAAGTGCTTTTTTTCGTTTACCCCGTATTACGCAGCCCCGCCGCAATGCCGTTGATGCTGATATGAATGCCGTTTTTAACGCGCTCGTCATTCTGACCAGCACGCCAGCGGCCTACCAGCTCCACTTGCAGCAGGTGCAGCGGGTCAATATAGGGGAAGCGGTGGCGAATGGAACGCGCCAGCGCTGGGTTGCTGGCCAGGCGGTCGTTCTCGCCAGTGACTAGCGCCAGCATTTCTGCCGTGCGCTGCCATTCGGCGCTGATAGCGCTAAAAATGCGCTGGCGCAAATCGGCATCGGCCACCAAATCGCTGTAGCGCGAGGCCAGCGCCAAATCGCTCTTGGCCAGCACCATGTCCATATTCGATAGCAGGGTGCGGAAGAATGGCCATTGCGCCGCCATTTGCTGGAGCAAGGCGGTTTGCGCCGCAGGCTCTGCCCCGCTTTGGTGGATAAAGTGGTGTACCGCCGTGCCAAAGCCAAACCAGCCGGGCAGGGTCAGGCGGCATTGCCCCCAACTAAAGCCCCAGGGGATGGCGCGTAAATCTTCAATCGCCTGCGTGGCCTTGCGCGAGGCGGGGCGCGAGCCGATATTCAGCTCGGCAATTTCGCGGATGGGCGTGGCGGTGAAGAAGTAGTCGGCAAAGCCCGGTGTTTCGTAAACCAGTTGGCGGTAGGCGGCCATGCTGGCCTCCGACAGTTGCTGGGCAGCGGCCAGAAACTCTGGCGTGGCGGGCTTGGTCGGTTGCAGCAGCGTGGCTTCCAGCATGGCAGCGGCCAGGGTTTCCAGATTGCGCCGGCCAATGTCGGGGTTGGCGTATTTGGAGGCAATCACCTCGCCCTGCTCGGTCAGGCGGATTTGCCCGCGCACCGTGCCGGGGGGCTGCGCCAAAATCGCCTCGTAGCTAGGGCCGCCGCCGCGTCCTACTGTGCCGCCCCTGCCGTGGAACATGCGCAGGCGCAGGCCGTAGTCACGCGCCAGTTCGTCAAACACATCGACCAAGGCCAGCTCGGCGCGGTACAGCTCCCAGTTGCTGGTGAAGATGCCGCCGTCCTTATTGCTGTCGGAATAGCCCAGCATGATGTCCTGCTCCGCGCCGCTGCGCTGCATGAGCTGCGCCACGCCGGGGGTGGCGTAGTAGTCGCGCATGATGCTGGCGGCGGCGCGTAGGTCGCCAATGGTTTCAAACAGCGGCACGACAATGAGCTGCGCCTGGCTGTCGCTGGCATCCAGCGTGCCTTGCAGCAAGCCCACTTCTTTTTGCAGCAGCAGCACTTCCAGCAAGTCGCTGACGGTTTCGGTGTGGCTGATGATGTAGTGGCGAATGGCCTCGCGCCCATAGCGCTCCAGCATGTCGCGGGCGGTTTCAAAGATGGCGATTTCGCTGCGCGTTAAATCCTCGTAGCGAGCGCCGACCACGCGCAGGGGGCGGGCATCTTGCAGCAGTTGCAGCAGCAGTTGGCAGCGCTGGGCTTCAGTGAGGGCGCTGTAATCGTCCTCAATACGGGCGGTGCGCAGCAGGTCGGTCAGTACGGCTTCGTGCTTGTCTGAGCTTTGGCGCAAATCCACCGTGGCTAGGTGAAAGCCAAACACCTGCACCGCCCGAATCAACGGGCGCAGGCGGTGCTGCGCCAGCGCCTGGCTGTGGTGGCGGCATAGCGATGCGTCAATGGTTTGCAGGTCTTGCAAAAACTCCTCAGCCTGGGTGTAGGGCGGCATGGCGGCCACCACGGCATGGCGGGCGGGCTTTTGGCCGCCGGTCAGGGTTTGCAAGGTGGCGGCCAGGCGGGCATAGACCCCGGTGAGGGCGCGGCGGTAAGGCTCATCCTCACGGTGGCTATTGGTGTCGGGTGAGGCCAGCGCCAGCACCTGCATGGCGGGCGAGACTTTCACCAACAGGCTGGACATGGACAGTTCACCGCCCAGCAAATGCACCTCGTCCAGGTAGTGGCGCAGC
>CAZMMM010000332.1:0-2791 GCA_964567385.1 uncultured Comamonas sp. | reverse complement strand
TCTAGCAAATTTACGCCGAGATGGTTTGGGCATCCACACGAACACCCACACCCATCGTGGAGGAAACTGCTACCTTGCGCAGGTACTGGCCTTTGCTGGTAGCGGGTTTTGCCTTGTTCAAAGCATCCAGCAAAGCAGCCAGATTGCCTTGCAACTTGTCGTCTTCAAACGAGCGACGGCCAATGGTGGAGTGCACGATGCCGGCCTTATCCACACGGAACTGCACCTGGCCGGCCTTGGCATTTTTCACGGCAGTGGCCACGTCAGGGGTTACGGTGCCTACCTTGGGGTTAGGCATCAGGCCACGTGGGCCCAAGATTTGACCCAATTGGCCCACTACGCGCATGGCGTCAGGAGCAGCAATCACCACGTCAAAGGGCATGTCGCCAGCTTTAACCTGGGCGGCCAAATCGTCCATACCGACAATATCAGCACCAGCAGCCTTGGCTTCTTCAGCCTTGGCGCCTTGTGCGAACACAGCTACGCGAGCAGTTTTGCCGGTGCCGTTGGGCAACACGACAGCGCCGCGCACCACTTGGTCAGATTTACGGGGATCTACGCCCAGTTGCACGGCCACGTCGATGGATTCATCAAACTTGGCAGTAGCGGCCTCTTTCACCAAAGACAGGGCTTCAGCAAAAGGGTAGAGACGGTTGGAGTCCACTTTGCCTTGCAGGGCTTTTTGTTTCTTGGTCAGCTTGGCCATCTCACACGCCCTCCACAATCACGCCCATAGAACGGGCAGAACCAGCCAAAGTACGCACAGCGGCATCCATGTCGGCAGCCGTCATGTCTTTTTGCTTGGCTTGTGCAATTTCTTCCAACTGAGCGCGGGTGATTTTGCCGACCTTGGCTTTCAGAGGGTCAGCCGAGCCTTTAGCCAATTTGGCAGCTTTTTTAATCAGCACCGCAGCTGGGGGCGATTTGATGACAAAGGTAAAGCTCTTATCAGCAAAAGCGGTAATCACCACAGGCAATGGCAGACCAGGCTCTACACCTTGGGTCTGGGCGTTGAACGCCTTGCAAAATTCCATGATGTTCAAGCCACGTTGACCCAAAGCAGGGCCAATCGGTGGGGATGGGTTGGCTTTACCGGCTGGCACTTGCAGCTTGATAAAACCGACGATTTTCTTCGCCATATAAAAACTCCTTGCGGGTAAACGCCTCAAACGCTTTGGTCAAAGCGTTAGGGCTCCCCGGGGTGTTAAAGGACTGCTTTTTTCACCACGCCAGTCCCAAGACGTGAAAACTAAACTGTTAGCAAGCAAAGGCTAAAGGCTAAAGCTGTCAGAGCCAATGCTTACTGGAAGGCATCAAGTCTTCTCGACTTGCGCAAACTCCAGCTCCACCGGTGTGGAGCGGCCAAAAATGGTAACGGAAACGCGCAGACGGCTTTTCTCGTAGTTGACCTCTTCTACCGAGCCATT
The DNA here is from genome assembly GCA_964567385.1 of uncultured Comamonas sp. Lineage (GTDB taxonomy): Bacteria > Pseudomonadota > Gammaproteobacteria > Burkholderiales > Burkholderiaceae_C > Comamonas. The sequence goes on along the minus strand of CAZMMM010000332.1, from coordinate 1,364 downwards.
GAAGTCGGCAAAAGGGCCTTCCTTGACACGCACCAACTCACCCACCATGAACTCCACTTTGTGGCGTGGTTTGTCGGCACCCTCTTGCATTTGCTCGACAATTTTCTGCACCTCGGCCTCCGAGATGGGCACAGGGCGATTGCGTGCCCCGCCAATAAAACCGGTGACTTTGCTAGTTTGCTTGACCAAATGCCAAGTGTCATCGTTCATGATCATTTCGACAAACACGTAACCAGGGAATAAACGACGCTCCGTGGTTTTGCGTTTGCCGTTTTTCATCTCAACCACCTCCTCGGTGGGTACCAAGATACGACCAAACTTGTTTTCCATACCAGCACGGCCAACGCGCTCGGTAATATTGCGCTCCACCGCCTTCTCCATACCGGAATAAGCATGGACGATATACCAGCGCATGTCAGGGTGGACAGGCTCTACAGGGGTAGTTGCGGCCACTTCGGGCTCAAGGGCATCAGTCATTAGCTTCTCCAGCCCAGCACCAGGTCGTACAAGACCCACTCCAGGGTTTTATCTGTCAGCCATAGGAATAAGGCCATTACCACCGCAAAGGCAAACACATACAAGGTCATTTGCACGCTTTCTTTGCGTGTGGGCCAAACAACCTTCTTCACCTCTTTCACGGAATCTTTGCCAAAGCCTGTGAGCCGCTTACCCTGCTCAGAGACGAAGAATACCGCCGCCGCCAACACAAGCCCTGCCAATAGAGCGCCCCACTGCGCCCAAGCACCTTGCTTAGACAAAGCATAAAAGCCCGCAATAGCAGCCGCCACCAAGAGCGCCACAACCGCCAGTTTGGCCTTGTCCGCACCCGAGGTAACAGTTTCAACTTGTGATGTAGCCATAATTTTCTTTACTTCCCGTGCCCGCAAACACTTTTAGACACTTGCTGCACAGACACCGAAGCCCGCCAAAGGGGCGGGCTTGGAGTTAACCACTCTAAGTGGTGGCAGGGGCAGTAGGAATCGAACCTACAACCTTCGGTTTTGGAGACCGACGCTCTGCCAATTGAGCTATACCCCTAAACCCTAAATATCAATGATTACTCAATGATTTTGGCAACCACGCCGGCGCCCACAGTGCGGCCACCTTCGCGAATTGCAAAACGCAGACCTTCTTCCATCGCAATGGGGTTGATCAGCTTGACGGTGATGCTCACGTTGTCGCCAGGCATGACCATTTCTTTGTCAGCAGGCAGCTCAATGGAGCCGGTCACGTCAGTCGTACGGAAGTAGAACTGAGGACGGTAGTTGTTGAAGAAAGGCGTGTGACGGCCACCTTCGTCTTTGCTCAGAACGTACACCTCAGCGGTGAAGTGGGTGTGGGGCTTGATGGAGCCGGGCTTGCAC
>CAZMMM010000331.1:0-2817 GCA_964567385.1 uncultured Comamonas sp. | reverse complement strand
TGCGAAGTATAGACCAAATTTACAGATCAGAAAGAAAAAGATGAAAAAAGTTTTGGGCCGCTCTTGGCTGCCCTAGCTTCTCTCTTCTAGGCTGCGCCTACGGCCTGCTCCAGCGCATCTACAAACAAGGCGGCCACATCGCAGCCCATTTGCTGCTGTATCTCTTGGAAGCAAGTGGGGCTGGTGACGTTGATTTCCGTCACATGCTCGCCAATCACATCCAGGCCAATCAAGAGCAAGCCACGCGGAGCGAGCTTGGCACCGACTTTTTCTGCCAGCGCCCGGTCGCTACTACTTAGCGGCTGGGCCACGCCCTTACCGCCAGCAGCCAAGTTGCCACGTACTTCGTTGCCTTGTGGGATACGTGCCAAGCTATAAGGAACGGGCTTGCCGCCAATAATGAGCACCCGCTTGTCCCCTTGAGCAATCGCCGGGAGGAATTTTTGCACCATCACACTGGTGCTGCCCCCTAGGTTCAAGGTTTCGATGATGGAGCCTAGGTTCATACCATCTGCCCCGACACGGAAGATGCCCATGCCACCCATGCCATCCAGGGGCTTCAAAATGATGTCTTGGTGCTCGGCATGAAACGCACGAATGGCCTGCGGGTCTCGACTGACCAGGGTGGGGCCAACTAGGTCGGGGAACTCCATGACGGCCAGCTTTTCGGGGTGCTCACGCAAAGCCGCTGGGCTGTTGAAGACTTTTGCGCCTTCACGCTCGGCCTGAGAGAGCAGGTGCGTGGCATAGAAATACTCGCTATCAAAGGGCGGGTCTTTACGCATCAGTACCGCGCCAAAGTCTGCCAAGCAGCGTTGCTCTGTGGCCTGCACCGTAAACCAGGTATCCGCCTTGTCACCCTCATTGAGCTGGATGGCGAAGACTTTGGCCTCCACCTTGCCGCCACTCCTCCATTGCAGCCACTGCGGCTCGGTGGCGAAGATGTGGTGGCCTCGGCGCTGCGCCTCGCGCATCATGGCGAATGTGGTGTCTTTTTTGGTATTGAAGCTGCCCAGCGGGTCAGCGATGAACAGTAGTTGCATCAGAACGTCCTTGCTTGCGCTGCACAGTGCAGCAATCTAGCGCCATTATCGGCGTGCCTCCAGCCAGCGTTGCAGCCCTAAGACAGAGCCACCCGCCACCACACCCCAAAACGCTGCGCCCACGCCGGCCACGACTACGCCACTCAAAGTCACTAGAAAGGTGATGAGTGCCGCCTCACGGTGCTGCTCATCGGCCAGCGCCACCGCCAGGCCATTGCCAATACTAGAGAGCAACGCCAACGCCGCAATCGCCAGCACCAATGCTTGGGGCACCGCCAGCAACAAACCCGTTACCACGGCTGCACATACACCAGCCAATAAATAGAACAAGCCACAAACCACGGCAGCGGTATAGCGCTTGGCGGGGTCTGGGTGTGCCTGCGGCCCGGTGCAGATGGCCGCAGTAATCGCTGCAAAGTTGAAGGCATAGCCACCAAAGGGAGCCAGCAGCAGACCAGCCAGCCCCGTCCACCCAATCAAGCGAGAGACTGGGGGCGGATAGCCTGCCGCTTGCATCACCACCACACCGGGCAGATTCTGCGATGCCATAGTGACGACGAATAAAGGCAAAGCCAAGCTTAAAAATGCCTGCCAACTAAAAGCAGGGTTTGTCCACTGCGGCACAGCCCATGCCCAGTGCAACTGCTGCGCCTGCAACTGCCCCATGCTAAGAGCCGCCGCCAGCCCCGCCAGCAAAGTCAGCACTACGGCATAACGCGCCCATCGCTGCTTAGCCACCACATAGGTCAGCAACATGGGCAGCACAATCTGCCAAGCTGCGGGCGTAGCCGCAATCGCATCCAAGCCAAACTTGGCTAGCACCCCAGCCAGCAAGGCCGAAGCCAGCGCCACAGGGATACGCGCCATCAGGCGCTCAAAAATACCTGACCAGCCACTGAGCATGATGAGCAGGGCGCAGCCGATAAAAGCCCCCACCGCATCTGCCATAGAGAAGCCGCCCGCCGCCCCACCTGCTGCCAACACCGCCGCGCCCGGAGTGGACCAAGCCACCATGACCGGCATACGCCAGCGCAAAGAGGGCAGGATGCAGCACAGCCCCACGCCCCAACTCAAAGCCAACACCCAGGAAGTCGTTTGCGCAGGCGTTGCGTCAAAGGCTTGCGCGGCCTGAAACACCAGCGCAATGGAGCTGGTAAAGCCCACCAGCACAGCCACCAGCCCGGCCACCGCTGCAGAGAGGCTGACATCTCGAAAAAAAGACACGCTTACCGCCGCAGGGCTGGGCTTTTCTGGCTAGGGCTGGGGGATAGGCGGTGCTTAGTCATACACCTCGGCATCAGGGTCGGTGGCTTCCAGTTCGTAGCTGGCAGCCAGCATAGCCAGACGGCCAATCACCCCATACATATAAAAGCGATTGGGCGCGCTGGCCCCGGGGCTGGCCCCTTGCTGGGGCATTTGGGCACTGTGCGCAAAGGCCAAAGGCACGTAGCTAGAGCCTGGAGCATTCAGGTTTTCATCCACATCGCGCTCAGGGTGCATGCGGTAGAAGCCCCCGACGACGTAGCGATCCAGGGTGTACACCACAGGCTCGGCCACGGCATCGTGCATGCGTTCAGAAGTTTTCACGCCTTCTTGGATGATGAGATCGACACCACCGGCCTGCTGCGCCTCGCTCATGCCCGCACGTGTAAAGCCAAAGCGCGCACCCGCATCCTCCCAAAGGGTGCGCAATTCTTTACTATCGCGAATGGTCATCACGCCCTGGCCATGGGTACCGTTGTCGGCCTTGACCATGACGAAGGGTTTTTCCTTG
>CAZMMM010000330.1:0-2832 GCA_964567385.1 uncultured Comamonas sp. | reverse complement strand
ACGGCGGCTAAATCGACTACTTGCTCAGGGGCGGCCAGGCGCATCTTCATGGAGGCCAGCAGGGTTTGGCCACCGGCCAGCAGTTTGCCGCCGGCCTGCGCTAGGCTTAATGCTTCGGCCTGGGTGTTGGGGCGCTCATAGGTGAATGCATACATGGTGCTGCGTCCTTTCTTGATGGGTTGTGAGCATCAGGCTTTGGCGGCCTGGATGGCTTGCCACACGCGATGCGGCGTGGCGGGCATGTCAATATCGGTCACGCCCAGGGGCTGGAGGGCATCCAGCACCGCGTTGATGACTGCCGGTGGCGAGCCAATCGCCCCGGCCTCGCCACAGCCTTTGCTGCCAATCGGGTTATGGGTGCAGGGGGTGCAGACATGGCCGAGTTTGAACTCAGGGAAGTCAGCCGCACGCGGCATGGTGTAGTCCATATAGCTGCCGGTCAGCAACTGGCCGCTGTCGGGGTCGTAAACGCCATGCTCCATCAGTGCCTGCCCCATGCCTTGCACCAGCCCGCCGTGTACCTGGCCTTCCACAATCATGGGGTTGATGATGACGCCAAAGTCATCCACCGCACTAAACCGATCCACCCGCACCACGCCGGTAGCGGGGTCGATTTCCACTTCGCAGATATAGGTGCCTGCCGGATAGGTGAAGTTGGTGGGGTCGTAGAAGGCGGTTTCGTTCAGCCCTGGCTCCAGCTTGTCCAGCGGGTAGTTATGCGGCACATAGGCCGTCAGCGCGACCTGGGCAAAGGGGATTTTCTTGTCCGTGCCTTTGACGGTGAACTCACCATTGGCAAACTCAATATCGGCATCCGAGGCTTCCATCAAGTGGGCGGCGATTTTCTTGGCCTTGGCCTCGATTTTGTCCAGCGCCTTCATGATGGCCGTGCCGCCCACCGATAGCGAACGGCTGCCATAAGTGCCCATGCCAAAGGGTACGCGGCCTGTATCGCCGTGCACGATATCGACCTGTTCAGGGTCAATGCCCAAACGCGCCGCCACCAGTTGGGCGAAGGTGGTTTCATGCCCCTGGCCGTGGCTGTGCGAGCCAGTGAACACCGTGACGCTGCCGGTGGGGTGAACGCGCACCTCGCCCGCTTCAAACAAGCCTGCGCGTGCGCCCAACGCCCCGGCAATATTGCTGGGAGCCAGGCCGCAGGCTTCGATGTAGCTGGAGTAACCCACGCCGCGCAGCAAGCCCTTGGCTTCAGTGGCTTTTTTACGTGCTTCGTAACCGGCTACATCGGCCAGCTTTTGCGCCTCGTTCATGCAGGCGTGGTAGTCGCCAATGTCGTATTGCAGCGCCACCGGGGTTTGGTAAGGGAACTCGGTGATGAAGTTGCGTTTGCGGATTTCGTCTTGGCTCAAGCCCATATCCCAGGCGCAGCGCGTGACCAGGCGCTCAACCACATAAGTGGCCTCAGGGCGGCCTGCGCCGCGATAGGCATCGACCGGCGCGGTGCTGGTAAACCAGCCATCAACCTCCACATAGATTTGCGGCGTGGCGTACTGACCAGCCAGCAAAGTTCCGTACAAAATCGTGGGAACTGCCGAAGCAAACGTCGAGAGGTATGCGCCTAAGTTGGCATCGGTATGCACACGCATGGCGAGGAATTTGCCGTCCTTGTCCATGGCCATCTCAGCATGGGTGAGGTGGTCGCGCCCGTGGCAGTCACTGACGAAGGCTTCGCCCCGGTCGGCTGTCCATTTGATGGCGCAATTGAGCTGCTTGGCCGCCCAGGTCAGCGCTACATCTTCGGCGTACAAAAAGATTTTGGAGCCAAAGCCGCCGCCCACATCTGGCGCAATCACGCGCACCTTGTGCTCGGGCAGTTGCAGCACAAAGGCCGTCATCAGCAGCCGCTCGACGTGGGGGTTTTGATTGGCTACGTACAAGAGGTATTCGTCGGTAGCGCGGTTGTAGCTGGCGTTGACGGCGCGTGGCTCAATGGCGTTGGGAATCAGGCGGTTGTTGACCAAATCCAGCTTGCTCACATGCGCTGCCGTGGCAAAGGCGGCATCGACGGCGGCCTTGTCGCCCAGCGTCCATTTGTAGCATTGGTTGTCTGGGGCTTCGTCGTGCAAGGCGGGGCCATTTTTGGCAGTGCGCATGTCAATAACGGGAGCTAGCTCCTCGTAGTCCACCATCACCGCCTCGGCGGCGTTACGCGCTTGCTCTTGCGTGTTGGCCACCACCACGGCCACATGGTCGCCCACATAGCGCACCTTACCGATAGCCAGAATCGGGTGCATCGGCTCTTTCATGGGGCTGCCATCGGGGTTGCTGATAAGCCAGCCGCAAGGCAGACCGCCCATCTTGCCCTCAATGTCTTTGCCGCTAAAGATGGCGGCTACGCCGGGCATTTTGGCCGCCTCGGCGGTGTCGATGCTCTTGATGCGGGCATGGGCGTGGGGCGAGCGCACAAAGGCGGCGTACTTCTGGTTGGCTTGTTGAATGTCGTCGGTGTAGTTGCCTACGCCGGTGAGAAAGCGCACATCTTCCTTGCGCTTGAGCGATTGGCCGATATGCGGCAGCTTGGCAAATTCATTGGCACCCATGGTGTTGTCTCCTATGGCTGATTTTTTAGGGGTTGGTGCTCAGGCGGCCAGGGCTTTTTGCGCAGTCTGCACGGCCTTGACGATGTTTTGGTAGCCGGTACAGCGGCACAGATTGCCTTCCAGCAGGGCGCGGATTTCTTCCTCGTTGGCATCACGCACGCCGGTGACTTCGGCTTCGAAGCGCAGGGTCTTGCCGGCCATCGGGTGGTTGAGGTCCACGTCCACCACGGACATGCCCACCTTGAGCACGGTCAGCATGCGCGGGCCTTGC
>CAZMMM010000329.1:0-2833 GCA_964567385.1 uncultured Comamonas sp. | reverse complement strand
ACAACGGGTATGCGGCCATCGTCACCGGGGCTGAACAGCAGGTCCACCATGGGCTGGCCCACATTGCGCGGCTTGCCAAAAGAGGGGGCCAGGTGCATGCGCAGGCCGGGGGCGGCGTTGACTTCGACGATGCCGCCGCCCTGCTCTTCCAGCGGGCGCAGCATGGATTCGGCAATCACATCCACGCCGCAAATGTGCAGACCCACGCAGGCCGCCGCCTCTATGGCGCGGGCGGCAATGGCGGGGTGTACGGCATCGGTTACGTCAGTGGCGCTACCGCCGGTAGACAGGTTGGCGTTGTTGCGCAAGACCACGCGCTGGCCCTGGGCGGGGATGCTGTCGGGGCTGAGGCCCGCGCTGCTCAGGCAGGCCAGGGCAATATCGTCCAGGCGGATTTTGGTGAGCACCGTGCCATGCCCGCTGCCACGGCGCGGGTCTTGGTTGACTTGTTCAATCAGAGCGCGAATGCTGCTGGCCCCATCGCCCAGCACCTGGGGCGGGTCGCGCCGCGCGGCGGCCACCAGTTGGTTGCCGACCACCAGCAGGCGGTAATCATGGCCGGGCAGAAAGCGCTCCACCATAACCACGCTGCCATAGTCCAGCGCGGTGGCATAGGCCACTGCCAACTGCTCGCGGCTGGTGATGTTGACGGTCACACCCTTGCCCTGGTTACCGTCCTGGGGTTTGACAACCACGGGCAGCCCCACCTCTTGCGCCACAGCCCAGGCATCGTCCACGCTGCTGACGGGGCGGCCCAGGGGCACGGGCACACCAGCGGCGTGTAGCAGGCGTTTGGTCAGGTCTTTGTCTTGGGCAATGGCCTCGGCCACAGAGCTGGTCTGGTCCACCTCAGCAGCCTGAAATTTGCGTGCTTTGCTGCCCCAGCCTAGTTGCACCAGACTGCCCTTGGTCAGGCGCTTCATGGGAATGCCACGCGCCAAGGCCGCATCTGCCAGGGATTGGGTGGAGGGGCCCATGCGCTCGTCTTCGTCCAGCTCGGCCAGCTCGGTAATGGCGGCCTGTACGTCAAAGGCGGTGTCGGCCAGGGCTGCCAGCACCAACTGCTCAGCCAACTGCATGGCGCGGCGGCCTACGGCTTCTTCGGTGTACTCCACCACCACTTGGTAGGTTTCAACCTCTACCGTGGCGTGGGTGCGGCTGAAGGTGACGGGGCAGCCCGCCTGGGCTTGCAAGGCCAGCGCGGCAGATTCCAGCACATGGGCGACGGACAGCAGGTTGTCCACCCCCTGGGTTTGCAGCCCGCCAATGGCGGGAAAGCGGGCGCGCAGGCGCTGCTCAAAACCGGGCAGGCTGGTGAAGTCAGCCTCTTGCGCCGTGCATTGCACAATACATTCGATAGCGGTGTTGCGGCTCCATAGATTGGGGCCACGCAAGGCGCGAGTGCGGATGATTTCCATGACAAATAACCTTCCTAGACTTCCAAAGTCTTGATGCCAGCGCTGATAAGTTCGGGGCTGATGTCCAAAGCCCAGGCACAGGCAATCGCGGCCAATAAAGCGCCGCTGTCTGGCACGGCCTGGCCGTTGCTCGGCTGTAAGGCGGCCAAGCTGCCCAGGCTGCGTTCGCTGCCGCCTTGGGCCAGCAGCACTTGCTCTTGCTGAACAAAAACAGCACGCCCGCCTTGCTCGCGGTGGGCGGCAATATGAGGGTTGTGCGCTTGCAGGCTATAGAGCAGCACTTGGCCATCGCACAGCTCGGCCAGCTCGGCCACGGCATCTTCATCGGCATTGAGCACACCAGCGCCCTGGGTCAGCACCACGTCAATCTGGGTGCGCATCACGCGGCGCATATCCGCTGCTTCATGCACATCGTGGTCGGCCAGTTGCTGCCAGCCGTCCATATCTGTTACCAGCCCAACTTGGCAGCGGTCATAGGCCAAGCCTTCTTCAAAAATAGAGCGGGCGGTGGTTTGAATTACCGCCGCCTCAGCCAGGCGGTTCACCAGCAGGCGGTGCGCAGCCTGCCAGCGGGTGTGGTCGCCCGCCTCAGTCAGACGACCATTGAGGTAACTGCCCTGGCTGCACGCTACGCCGGTGCGCTTGCCCGCCAGTTGCAGCAACCAACCCACCAGCCGCGCCGTCCAGGCATTGGGGCGCTGGCCAGCAATGCCCACTACGGGGATGCGGGCGGCCATGCCCTCAGGGTCAGGCTTGTCGCTAGGCTGGGGGAAGAGGTGCTGGACGATGGCCTCCCCCACCGGCTGGGCCACGCCCTGGCTGGGCTTGAGGTGCATCAGCAGGCCCGGGCCAGCGTTGACTTCTAAAATCGCCCCGCCTTGCTCGGCCAAAGGGCGGTCAATGCGCTGGCAAACCAAATCTACGCCCGCAATATCTAGGCCCACCACCTTGGCGGCCAAGGCGGCCAGATAGGCCACATCAGGGTGGACTTGGGCGGTGCAGTCCACCGTGCGCATTTGCTGGCGTGGGTCGGTGCTGCCCTGGGGGTATTCCCCGCGTGAGGCCGCCACCAGCTTGCCGCCCACAATCAACAGGCGGTGTACGTGGCCGGGAATATGGCGCTCCACCATCACATAGCGGGACAGGGCGCGGGCCGCCTCGTAAGCGGCGCGCACGGCTTGTTCATTCTCCAGCTTGACCCCCACCCCCGCCCCTTTGTGCGAGCTATAGGGTTTGATGGTGACGGGCAAGCCCATGTAGTCAGCCTCTTCCCACGCCTCGTCGCTGCTGCCCACCAGCTCCCACTCAGGCACGGGGATGCCGCAGGCTTGCAGCAGTTGCTTGCTCAGGTCTTTGTCCTCCGCAATGCCCAGACCGATGGCGCTGGTTTTGTCCGTCTCGGTGCTCCAGATACA
>CAZMMM010000328.1:0-2836 GCA_964567385.1 uncultured Comamonas sp. | reverse complement strand
TCGGGGCGCACTTGGCGAATGCCCAGGTTGGTCAGGCGCACCAGCGGCGGCAGGGCAAAGACGATGGTCACAATCACCCCCGGCACGTTGCCAATGCCAAACAGCATGACCACGGGCACCAGATAGACAAAGGCGGGCGTGGTCTGCATGGCATCCAGTATCGGACGCAGCAGGCTTTGTGCCCGGTCGTTGCTGGCCAGCACAATACCCAGAGGCAGACCCAGCAAGATGCAAAACACCAAAGAGGTCAGCACCAGCGCCAGGGTAATCATGGCCTCGGGCCAGATGCCCAGAAATGCCACCAGCGCCAGCGATAAAGCGGTACCAATCGCCAGCGCCCGCCCGGCAAACTGCCAGGCGACCAGGGCCATAAAGGCCACCAGCACCGGCCAGGGCAGGGCCAGCAAGCCTTGCTCTACCCCGCTCAAGGTGGCATCAATCGGGGTGCGCAGCGCCTGGAAGAAGGGGCGAAAGTTGTCCACCACCCATTCCAGCCCCTGGTTAATCCAGGCTTGAATCGGCAGCTCGCCTTGCAGGGTTTGCTGCCATAGGCTTACAGGCTCGGGCGCTGATGCTGCAGCGTCACCAGCGGGGCTAGCCAGCCAATTGCTACTGTCGGCAGCAGGGGCGTTGGCTGAACCCCAGGGGTCATCGGCAGAGGCAGCAGCGGGGGTGCTGGGGCTGGCAGCAGATGCCCAAGGGTCGTCGTTGGGGCTGGCTTGGGCCAGGGTGATGGGGGTGGTATGGGGTGCAGGGAGGTTCATGAGCGCTCTCCTTATGGTTGTGCCTGGGTGGGGGCGGATGCGTCGCCGTGCTCTTGCGCGATGGTGGGCAAGTCCGTCTGGCCTGTGGGGAATTGCGGGTTGAGCTTGAGCGGCGGGCGCTCGTCTTGCGGGGGCAGCAGCGGGGGCGTGTCGCGGTCCAAAAAGCGCAGCAAGGTGGTGCGGCTGATAACGCCTTGGTAGCGCCCACTGTCATCCACTACCGGCAGGGCAAAGGGCAGGGAGGCGGCCAGGCCAAACAAATCGGCCACGGGGGTGTCGGCGGCAATCGGCGTTACGTTGGGGATGAAGGCATGTTCCAGCCCCAATGGCCCTTGGTGGCCACGCAAAGCGTCGCGCAGGGATTGGGAAGAGACGACGCCCAGAAACTTCTTGCTGGGGGTGAGCACATAGGCAAATTCATAGTCCACGTCTTCCAGCAGGCGCAGGGTGGCGCGGCAGCCTCGGTCTTTTTGCTCAGAAAACACGGTCATGGCCTGGCGGGCAATATCGCTGGCCTTGAACACTACGGCAGCGTCCACGCCCTGCACAAAGCTGCGTACATAGTCATCGGCAGGTTCGCGCAGAATTTCGTCGGGCGTGCCTACTTGCACCACCTGGCCGTCTTTCATGATGGCCACATGGTCGCCAATGCGCATGGCCTCATCCAGGTCGTGGGAGATAAAGACAATCGTGCGCCGCTTGATTTCTTGCAGGCGCAGCAGCTCGGACTGCATCTCGGTGCGGATGATGGGGTCGAGCGCAGAAAACGCCTCGTCCATCAGCAAAATGGAAGGGTCTGCCGCCAGCGCCCGCGCCAGACCCACGCGCTGTTGCATGCCGCCGGATAGCTCGTCCGGGTAGCTTGCGCCCCAAGCGCCCAGGCCGACTTGCTCCAGCGCGGCTTGGGCAGCCTGCTGGCGCTGGGCTTTGTCCACCCCGGCCAGCTCCAGGCCAAAGGCGGTGTTGTCCAGCACCGTCATATGCGGCATCAGCGCAAACGACTGGAAGACCATGGAAATATCCTTGCGCCGCAGCTCGCGCAGGGCGGCATCGTCTAAGGCGTTGATGTTTTGGCCATCGACCAAAATACGCCCGGCGGTCGGCTCAATCAAGCGGTTGAGCATACGCACCAGGGTCGATTTGCCGGAGCCGGATAGCCCCATGACGACAAAAATCTCGCCCGCTGCAATCTCAAAATGGGCATCGAACACGCCGATGGATTGCCCGGTTTTTTCCAGAATTTCTTGCTTGGAATGGCCTTGGCGCACCAGCTCCAGCGCTTGCTGGGGTTTGTCACCAAAGACTTTGAACACATGTTCAATGGATAGGGATTTAGCCACTGGTTGTCCTCTCTTTAGAAATGTTGTTAGAGGGTGAAACACAGTGCAGCCGACCACGGGGCGATACCCCGCAGCCTGTGCTTACACGCGAAACCAGTTTGTGACGACCAGCACACCGCACAGCAAGAAGATGGCGCCCAGAAGGCGGCGCGTTTGCCATACGAAAAAAACCAAAGCACAGCACCGCAAAACAAGGGGGCTGCGCGGCAGCTCGAATGGCACCAGCAGAGGATGCGCAAGAGCTGCGGCTGGAAAGAGGGAAAAAAGCCCGTGCACCAGAGCCAGAAACTGGCCTGTGGCAGTGCAAAAACCACGTGGTGGCGCTTGCAATCTGCCGGGTCTGTTCCCGCAAGTTGTTGCAGGAAATACCTGCGCTGCAGGTTGTTTGAAAGCCCCAAGTATAGAAGGCAATCTGCTTTAATCTTGAGTTTTTTACTTGGTTAAAGCTGTTTTTGATGTGGAAAAAATGGGGCGACTTGGGGTTTTTACCCAGTGTTTTTGGCGGCTTGCAAGCCCTCTTAGTCAGTAGGCTGTAAGTCGTTTGTCGCACAGTTTGTACAGTCGCTCTGGCAGCAGGAATCAAGGCTTGTTTGGCCGCTTTTATGCCAGCGGGTCAGGGCGTGGAGCAATTCTTATTTTTTCATCTCAGGAGACCGCATGAGCAGCAGCAACAATATCGAATCCGTTCTGGTTGAAAACCGCGTATTCCCCCCTTCCGAGGCTGTGCAAAAA
>CAZMMM010000327.1:0-2837 GCA_964567385.1 uncultured Comamonas sp. | reverse complement strand
ACGCCGCCAGTAACAAAGACAAATTTGGTCATGTCGCGAATTTGGAGCAGGTAAACGGGGATTATAGGAGCTGGTGATAGTCCACACACATCAGCCCTGCGCCCGCTCTGCTAGCATTTGCGCCATGCAACATCTACACGGCAAACACATTGTTCTGGGGCTGACTGGCGGCGTGGCCTGCTACAAATCAGCCCAGCTCTGCCGCCTGCTGACCAAGGCGGGCGCTACGGTGCAAGTCATCATGACCGAGGCGGCAGCGCAATTTATCACCCCCGTGACCATGCAGGCGCTGTCGGGGCGGGCGGTTTTTACTTCCCAATGGGATGCGCGGCCTGACAACAACATGGCGCACATCAACCTCAGCCGCCAGGCTGATGCCATCGTGATTGCCCCATGCAGCGCCGACTTTGCCGCCAAGCTGGCGCAAGGCCGCGCTGATGAACTCCTCAGCCTGCTGTGCCTGGCACGCCCCCATAGCAAGCCCCTACTCCTCGCCCCCGCCATGAACCGCGAAATGTGGGCCCACCCCGCCACCCAGCGCAACTTTGCCCAAGCTGCCCAAGACGGCGCACAGGTGCTGGACGTAGGCCAGGGCGAACAAGCCTGCGGCGAAACCGGCGATGGCCGCATGTTAGAACCCGAAGAACTGCTGCAAGACATTGCCGCCAGCTTTGTTCCCAAGCGCCTGGCCGGACGTAGCGTGCTGATTACCGCTGGCCCCACCTTTGAGGCGCTAGACCCGGTGCGCGGCATTACCAACCACTCCAGCGGCAAGATGGGCTTTGCCATTGCCGCCGCTGCCCGCGCTGCTGGCGCTGCCGTCACCCTGGTGGCTGGCCCCGTCCATCAAACCACCCCACGTGGCGTACAGCGCGTGAATGTGCAATCGGCACAAGACATGCTCCAGGCCGTGCAAGCGCATGTAGCACCTGCCGACATCTTTATCGCCACCGCCGCCGTGGCTGATTGGCGGCCTGCCCACTACGCCGCGCAAAAAATCAAAAAAGACGGCAGTGGCGACTTGCCCAGCTTGGCCTTTGTGGAAAACCCCGACATCCTCGCCACCGTGGCCGCCACCGAACGTGCCAAAAACGGCCAGCTCTACTGCGTAGGCTTTGCCGCCGAAAGTGAAAACCTGCTGGCCAATGCCAGCGCCAAGCGCCTGCGCAAAGGCGTACCGCTGCTGGTGGGCAATATCGGCCCGGCCACCTTTGGTCAGGACGACAACAGCCTGCTACTCATCGACGGGCAAGGCAGCCACGCCCTACCCCGCGCCAGTAAGACCAGCCTGGGTCATGCCTTGGTGGCAGAGATTGCGCGGCGGCTGCCTCCTGCTTAAACCCGCCTGAAGAGCAATACCTTCAGGCTGCGCTCTTCATCCACATCGGCAAAGACTGGTGGATTCGGCAGGCGCTGCACAAAGGCCAATTCAGGGGCATGTTCAGCTACTTGCTGGCGCAGGAAGTCACTGTTCAATTCCGGCGCATTCAGGCACAGCAGGGCATGGCCACCGGGGGCTATCAAGCTGGGCAGGCGGCGCAGCAGGCGGGCGTAATCCTTGCTGGCGACAAAGCTGCCTTTTTGGTAACTGGGTGGGTCGGCAATCACCAGCGCATACGGCCCTAGGCGGGTGAGCTTGCCCCAGCTTTTAAAAATATCGTGCGCCAGAAAACGCGCCCCACTCAGGCCATTGAGCCGGTGATTGGCCTGCCCCAGCGCTAACGCCCCGCTGGCCATATCCATATTCACCACCGCCTGCGCCCCGGCCTGCAAGGCCACCACTGAAAACGCGCAGCTATAGGCAAACAGATTCAGCACTTTCAGCTCTGACCCACCTTGCGCCGCTAGCGCCTGCACATGCTGACGCACCCAAGCGCGGCCAGCCGCCATGTCCAAAAACAGCCCGTGGTTCTGCCCCTGCAATACGCGCACCAGGTATTGCGCCCCGGCCTCGTGCACATGGTGCGGCTCGGGTAACACGCCGCGCATTAGCTGGGTGGTGGCGGGCATGCCACTTTGGCGCTGTTGATATACCCAGCACAGCGGCATCCCCAGCTCTGCGTAGCGAGCCTCCAAAGCTGCGTCAATGGCTTGCAACTGCGCTTCCGTCAGCGGCATGAAACTGGTCAGCACCAGCGCGGGCGGATAGGCATCCAGCGTTAAATGCTCGCAGCCGGGAAAGCGCCCGCCCCGGCCATGCAGCAGGCGGCAGGCTTCATCAGGCGGGGGCAGTTGGGTAATGCAGTCAAACAGGGCTTGCATGGGGTGATTGGTGAGTTCGTGAAAGGGGGAGCAGCGCCCGCACCCGGCTGTGAGCCATGCTAGCATCCCCCGCTACTTTTCCTATTTGCCGACCTGGAATTTTCAACATGTCTTCTGCTTCCACCCCCACCCTTGTCATTGCTACCCGCGAAAGCCGTCTTGCGCTGTGGCAGGCCCGCCATGTACAAGCACTGTTGCAACAACAAGGCTTGAATGTGGAGCTGCTGGGCATGACCACCAAGGGCGACCAGATTCTGGACCGCACCCTCTCCAAGGTGGGCGGCAAGGGCCTGTTCGTCAAAGAGCTGGAAGTGGCTCTGGAAGAAGGCCGCGCCCATATTGCCGTGCATTCCTTGAAGGATGTGCCCATGCAACTGCCCGAAGGCTTTCGCCTGGCCTGCGTGATGCAACGCGAAGACCCTTGCGATGCCTTTGTCAGCCCACGCTATGCCAGCCTGGATGCGCTGCCCCAAGGCGCGGTGGTGGGCACGTCCAGCCTGCGCCGCCAGGTGCTGCTGCAAGACCTGCGCCCTGACCTGAAAATCATCCCCCTGCGCGGCAATCTGGATACCCGC
>CAZMMM010000326.1:0-2869 GCA_964567385.1 uncultured Comamonas sp. | reverse complement strand
ACTCTTTGTGCTCTTGCTTGACCTCTTGGTGGCTCATTTTCAAGCGCTGCAAGAAAAGGAATTTTTGCAGCGGCACATCAATCAGCGCCATGGCAAATACCACCAGCATCAAAGTGGCAAGCCCCATCACAATCCAGTCACCCGCCATGGCCAAGGCCATAGCGCTGCCCTGTGTGGGCAGCTTGGTGACGTAGGCAATCCCGCTGCGAATATGCAGCCAGGCCACGGTGCCCAAAATCAGGGTCAGGATGACGTTTTTCACCGCCGTGACCATCTGCTGCTTAGAGAAGACGTTTGTAATGCCCTTGAGCGGGTTGAGTTTGCTGAATTCGGGGCTGATGGGCTTCCAGCTAAACACCCAGCCGCCGGACATCAGCATCAACAAGATAGAAGCGGCATTGATGCACAGGGCAAACACCACCACACCCACCAAGCCCACGCTGAGCATGCTGACAAAGCGCTCCACCATGAACTCAGGGGCCAGCACGGTGGCACCGTCAAAAGTGAATTGGCGGCCTACCTCAATGCGCATGTGCTGCAGCAGCTTAGGGCCACCAACCAGCACCATGGCGCAGCCCATGCCTAAAACCGCCAGGTGCCCCAAATCACGCGAACGAGAGGTTTGCCCTTGTTCGCGTGTTTTCTGCAGCTTCCTGGCGGTGGCTGGTAGGCTTTTATCTTGACTGGATTCCATGGTGGCATGAGAGGTAAGGTCATGCCATTGTCTGGATTTAGCGCGCTGGCAAAGCAGCAATAAGCCGCCCAAGCCGGCCTTTATTCAACCGACAAAGCCCTCAACCAGGGCTTGACAAATAGATACAAGCAGGGTCTAGAAACCCAGGCTGGCCAGCAAATCGTCCACTTCGGACTGCGAGGCGACAACCCCAGCATCATCAGGATTGACGGCAGGCCCGCTCAGGCTGGGGTGGTGGTCGGGGTTAACCCCTTTGCTCTCTGTGGCTCCTGCGGCTGAAGAGGCTGCATCGCCCTGCTCCTCCCCAGATTGGCTTTCTGCCAAGGCTGCAGCCCACAGGTCATCAGCCTCGTCAGCAGCAACACTGGCTTCCCGGCTGGCCTCTGGGATGGGGCTGGCAGTGGTACTGACCACAGCAGTACCGCCCACTGCGGGGCTGCTGGGCGCTGTTTGCAGCAGCAAATCCACCAGCTGCTGCTCCAAGCCAGCAGCCAAATTCACTACTTTGGCAATCACCTGGCCGGTGAGGTCGTGAAAATCCTGGGCCATCATGATGTCGGTGAGCTGCTGGTCCACAATTTCGGTGGACTTTTCCATCTCTTCCAGGTAATTCATGATGTGGCCCTTGGCTACAGCGGCCACGGGGTCGTGAATCATGGCCTGGCGCATGCGCTTGGTCTCGCTGACGATGGTGGTCTGCCGGTCTTTGGCATCATCGACCAAGGTGAGCACCTTCTCAGCCGCCTGCCCTGTTAAGCGGGCGATATAGGACAAGCGGTTTTGCGCATCAGGCAGCTCCTCTACGGAATGGCGCAGGCGCTCGGCATAGCCCAGCTCGCGCAGTGCATTGTGTAGCTGGCGCGTGAGCTGGCCCAGCTTGTTGTGTACATCGCCCTGGTCATAGCCAGTGGCCGGTGCAGCAGCGCTTGGGCTGGGGGGAGACTCTTGCATGACGACAACCTTTGCCTTATTCATCACAGGCTTAAATCAAGCCTTGTTTTTTCAGCACCAAGGTGACTTTCTCTTCCAAGGTAGCCTTGGTAAAGGGCTTGACGATGTAGCCCGCAGCGCCGCCTTGGGCTGCGGCCACGATGTCTTCCTTGCGTGCTTCAGCCGTCACCATCAGCACGGGCAGATGCTTGAGCTTGTCATCAGACTTGATTTCGGTCAGCAGTTGAAAGCCGTTCATATTCGGCATATTGATGTCAGAGACAACAAAGTCGAACTTGCTGGAGCGCAGTTTTTGCAGAGCCACCACGCCGTCTTCGGCCTCATCGGCCTCGGGGAACCCGCTCTCTTTGAGCAGGTTACGCACAATGCGGCGCATGGTGGAGAAGTCATCAACAATCAAAAAACGAAGGGCGTTGTTGGCCACGTTGAAGCCTTTCGGTCAAATAGCTATGGAAAATCAATCTTCAGGGGCAAGTTCAGCGCTGGGCTGCTCCGCCTCTGTAGAGTTACTTGGATTGTGCCCCGAAGTCACAGCGGGCAAGGCCTCTTTCACAGAGTCCGTGCTACCTGTCTGCGATATGGTCATTTGCAAAGGGTGGGTCTTGCCTAACAGGCGCTCTTCGGCCTCGTAGGTCAAAACAGTAATCGTAATGCGCCGGTTTTGCGCGGCGCGGGGCTCTTCGGGCAGCAGCAAGTCAGTCGAGGCCAGGCCCACCACTCGCGCTAATTTATCATCAGGCATGCCAGCGGCCACCAATTCGCGGCGCGAGGCATTGGCACGGTCGGCGGACAGCTCCCAATTGCTATAGCCGCGCACACCGCTACCGTAGGGGGCAGCATCGGTATGGCCTGCCAAGCTGACGGAGTTTTCCACTCCCACCAAGGCACTGCCCACTTCTTGCAGAATTTCACGCATATAGGGCTTCACCAAGGCGCTGCCTATGTCAAACATGGGGCGCTTTTGCTCATCCACAATCTGGATTTGCAGGCCATCAGGGGTGACGTCCATGCGGATTTGCGAGCGGTATTCGTTCAGCGTGGCGTTGCTGGAAATCATGGCATCAATCTTGGCGCGCAAGGTCTGGATGCGCTGGGCATCCTGTTGGGCACGGCGTGCCTTGGCTGCTTCAATATCTTTGCGACGACTGGTATCTGACTCTGTATCCGAGCGCTTGACTTGGCCGTGCACCCGCGCCAAGTCGGTGCCGCCCCCCGGGATGATGC
>CAZMMM010000325.1:0-2871 GCA_964567385.1 uncultured Comamonas sp. | reverse complement strand
GCAGCCAGCACAGGCTAGAGCGGGTGCAGGCGCGTATCCACATACTGGAAGGGCGGCAGGTGGTACTGCTGCATATCGACGAGGTGATTGCCATCATCCGCGAAAGCGACGAGCCTAAAGCCGCCCTCATTGAGCGCTTTGACCTCAGCGAGCGCCAAGCCGAAGACATTCTGGAAATCCGCCTGCGCCAACTGGCCAGGCTGGAGGCCATCAAAATTGAAAAAGAACTGCAAGAACTGCGCGAAGAAGAGGGCAAGCTGCAAGACATTCTGGCCAACCCCAAGAGCTTGCAGCGCCTGCTGGTCAGAGAAATAGAGCGCGACAGCAAAGCCTTTGCCGACCCGCGCCGCACCCTGATTGAAGAGGCCAAAAAAGTCAGCACGGAAATTCAGGTGGTCGATGAGCCGGTAACGGTGCTGGTCTCGCAAAAAGGCTGGGTGCGCACCTTAAAAGGCCATGACCACGAGGCCGCCAACTTTAGCTTCAAAGCCGGTGATGGCCTGTGGGGCAGCTTCGCCTGCCGCAGCGTGGATGCGCTGATAGTGTTTGGCAACCAGGGGCGGGTGTATAGCGTGGCCGTCGCCAGCCTGCCCGGTGGGCGCGGGGATGGTGTGCCCATCCACAGCCTGATTGAGCTGGAAGCGGGCAGCCACATCGTCAGCTACTGCGCGGCCAGTAGCAGCACGCGCCTGGTGCTAGCCAGCAGTGGCGGCTATGGCTTTATTGCGGAACTGGGACACATGCTGGCGCGTAACAAAGCAGGCAAAGCCTTTGTTACCGTGCCCGAGGGTGAAAGCCTCTGCCCGCCCGCCGTGATAGAGGCAGATACCGCCAACCCAGAAAGCGAGGCGGCCAGCCACCTGGCCTGCCTGAGCAGCGACCGGCAAATGCTCACCTTCCCCCTGAGTGAGCTAAAAACCGCTGCATCGGGTGGGCGCGGCTTGCAGTTAATGAAGCTATCTGACGGGGCGCAACTGGTGGGCGTAGCCGCCTACAGCCGCAGCGTGCGCGTCAGCGGCCAGGGGCGCGGCGGCAAAGAGCGTGAAGAAGTGCTGGAAATTCGCAGCCTGAACAACGCCGCAGGCAAACGCGCCAGCAAGGGTAAGTTAGCGAGCTGGACGTTTCAGCCGCAAAAAATTGAGCGGGTGCTGTAATGCCAGCCGCCCCTGTTGTGCAATGGCAAGGCTTGCCCGGCATGGCCGATACTCGCCTGCCCCCCGGCCTGAGCCTGCTGCTGGATGAGGAAGATGCCATCAACCCCCAGCTTGTCGCCTATCTAGGTGGGCAAGCCCCGCTACCTGTTGGCGCTAGCCTGCAATACGCAGGTGTGCCCAGCACCAACGCCGCCTACGCCCAAGGGCTGTTTTGGCACCAATCAGCAGAAAACGCGACCCTGTCGCAACAACCCATTAGCGCTTGGCTCACCGCCCAGCAAGAGCGCTGGCCGCAATGGGATGCCGCGCTGTGGAGCCAGCACAGCCAAGGCTTTACGCTAGAGCCGCATCTGGGCAAAAGCCTGCACCAGCTCTCTACCGGCACTTTGCGCAAACTGTGGCTGGCGGCAGCGCTGGCCAGTGGCGCACAGCTCATCGTGCTAGACCAGCCCGAAGCGGGGCTGGACATCCCCTCTGAGCGCTATCTGGCGCAAGCCCTCAACCAATGGGCGGATGCCGCCGCCCAAGCCAGCCAACCGCGCTGGTTGCTGGTGCTGCATTTTGCGGATTTGGCGGGGGTGCAGTGGGATGGGGTGCTTACGCAGATGAGTAAGCCGGCATAGGCCGGCCAAAGGTAGGAGGGGGTTGGAGAGGGTTAGGGGAATCGAAGCACAGCCTTGATGGTGCGACCCTTCTCACTGTCTTCAACGGCTTCGTTAATTTGCTCGAAATCGTAAAAGCGAATCAGCTTATCAAAAGGGAAGCGACCTTGGCGATACAACTCAATTAGCTTGGGTATGAACAAGTCCGGAACCGAGTCCCCTTCGCAGATACCGCGAATTTTTCGCCCTAGCAGCAAGCCCCAAGTATCAAGGCCAATTTCACTGCCGTAGGCAGGAGCGCCAATCATGCCGCACTCGCCCATGATTTGAATGGAGTCAACAGCCTGGCGCAGCGCTTTGAGGTTGCCCGATGTTTCCAGGGAATACTTGGTTCCAAGCCCCTGGGTGATGGCGCGAATTTCCGCTACAGGGTCAGTCTTGCTTGCGTCAATGACATGCGTTGCGCCTAGCTCACGGGCCATCTCTAGGCGTGCTGGATTGAGGTCCACGCAGATACGAATGGCACAGCCTGTCACTACGGCTGCCAGCAGCGCAGATAAGCCTACAGAGCCAGCACCATAGATGGCGATAGAGTCGCCTGCTTGTGGATGCAGGGAGTTGATGACTGCGCCTGCACCAGTTTGTATGCCGCAGCCCAGTGGCCCCATCAGCTCTAGCGGAACATCAGACGGTATTTTCACAACGCTGCGCTCGGTTGCCAGGGCATAGGTGGCAAATGAGGACTGGTTGAAAAAAGCACCGTGAATGACCTGTCCATGCTGGTGCATGGTGGGTGAGCCATCCATGCGAGCAAAACCAAAGTTGGCCTTGAAGAAGTCTCGGCAATACATGGGTTGACCGGTCATGCAGGTGTCGCAGTGGCCACAGGAATTGCAGCTCATGACAACGTGGTCACCGGGCTTGAGCTTGCGCACACGTGAGCCCACACGCTCGACCACCCCTGCCCCTTCGTGACCATACACAGCGGGAAAGGGAGCAGGAACCACTTGGTCTCGTGGCAATGTGTCGGTGTGGCAGATGCCACAGCTATTGATGCGAATCAGTACCTCATCATCGCGAGGCTCATCCAATTCAATGTCTTCGAGTGCAAAGCG
>CAZMMM010000324.1:0-2881 GCA_964567385.1 uncultured Comamonas sp. | reverse complement strand
ACCACCAAGAAGCAAAAGCCCATGGCAATTTCATAGCTCACCATTTGCGCCGAGGCACGCAAAGCGCCCAGGAAAGCGTATTTCGAGTTGGAAGCCCAGCCCGCGATAATCACGCCATAGACCTCAATTGAGGTAATCGCCATCACCAGCAAGATACCGGCATTGACGTTGGCCAAAGCCACATCAGGCGCAAAAGGAATTACCACCCAGGCCGCCAGAGCGGGCATGATGGCCATGACCGGCCCCACATAGAACAAGCCCTTGGCCGCTGCCGTGGGCATGATGAGCTCTTTGGTCAGCAGCTTCAGGCCGTCCGCCATGGGTTGCAGCAAGCCCCAGGGACCTACGCGGTTGGGGCCGGGGCGGTTTTGCATCCAGCCCAGCAGCTTGCGCTCCCACAAGGTGAGGTAGGCCACGGCAATCATCAGCGGCGCAACAATGGCCACAATGCCCAGCAAAATCCACAGCACAGGCCAGGCCATGTCTGTCCACCAAGGCGCGGCAATCAGGCCGGCACCACCGTTTTTCAGCGCATCAATCATGCTGTTGCACTCCCTTGATTGTCAGCCTGGGCAGCCAGGCGGGCATCCGCTGTTTGCTGCAAAGCCGGTGCGCGGCGCACCAAGCTATCGAGCTGGTAAATGCTGGCAACCACCGGCTGGGGCACAGCGCCCTCTGGCAAGGTGACGGGCACGTTGGTGCTATTGCTCAGAATCTGGGTAGGCGCTTGCGCAGTTTCGTTGCCAATGGCAGCGGCCAGCACCTCTTGGGAGGATTCGTAGTCAAAGCCAGGCAGCTCTAGCAGATTGGCCAGAACGCGCAGCACCTTCCACGCCGGACGGGTTTCACCCAAGGGACGCACAACGGCATGGAAGCCCTGTACCCGCCCTTCGGCGTTGACAAAAGTGCCTGAGGTTTCGGTAAAGGGTGCAATGGGCAGCAGCACATCGCTGATGTCCATATTGGCTTTGAAGGGGCTGAGGGTGACCACCATTTCCGCCTGCGCCAAGCCTTGCGCACCTGCTGCGCTATCGAAAGCAGGTTCGGTATTGAGCAGCAAAGCCGCCTTGATACCGCCACCGAGCATTTGCGCAGCGTTCAGGCCATCGCCCTGGGGCTGTGCCTGCACCCATTGAGCGCCTACGGTGTTGGCCGCTTCGGTCAGGTAGCCGACGTGGGCACCGGTTTGGCCCGCAATCCACTGCGCCAACGCCAACAGTTCAGCCGCGTGGGCATGGTGGGCTGCGCCGTTGCCTAGCAAGATGGCTTTGCGCTCACCAGCCATCAGGGCTTGGGCAATGGCTTGGGCTGCCTCGTCTGCCTGGGCGGCAACCGGGGCTTGCACGCCCTTGGCCTGCGCCACGGCGGCGGCAATGCCAGCCAAGACCTGCGCCCATTGGGCTGCGGGCACGGTGACTTGGGCTTGCACAGGCATGGCCCAATCATTTGCCTGGCTATGCAGGCTAAACACCTTGCAACCACGCTTGGCTGCCTGGCGCACACGCTGGGCAAACAGGGGGTGGTCTTTGCGCAGGTTAGAGCCAACCACCAAAGCGGTTTGCAGCTCTTGCAGGGCAGCAATCGACATGCCCAGCCAGCGCACCCCTTCAGCGGGCATAAACTGCGCATGGCGCAAGCGGTGGTCGATGTTGTCACTGCCCAGGGCGCGCATCAGCTGGGTGGCCAGGTGCAGCTCTTCCAGGGTGCTGTGGGGGCTGAGTAATGCACCCATGCTGGCCGCGCCATGCTGGCCTTTGATTTGTTTGAAGCCCGAGGCCACATATTCCAGCGCTGTTGGCCAGTCCACTTCCTGCCAGTTGCCGCCTTGCTTAATCATGGGGGCAGTCAGGCGCTCTTCGCTGTTCAGGGCTTCGTAGGAGAAACGGTCGCGGTCAGCAATCCAGCATTCGTTGACGGCCTCGTTCTCCATGGGAACTACGCGCAGCACCTTGTGGTTTTTGACCTGCACAATCAGGTTGGCACCGGTGGAGTCGTGGGGGCTGATGGATTTGCGGCGCGACATCTCCCAAGTGCGGGCGCTGTAGCGGAAGGGCTTGCTGGTCAGCGCACCCACGGGGCACAGGTCAATGACGTTGCCTGACAGTTCCGAATCCAGCGTATCGCCCTTGACCGTGGTGATTTCAGCGTGTTCACCACGGTGAATCATGCCCAACTCCATCACGCCGCCAATTTCTTCGCCAAAGCGAACGCAGCGGGTGCAGTGGATGCAACGTGTCATCTCTTCGGTAGAGACCAACGGGCCTATGCCCTTGGCTTTGACCACGCGCTTTTCTTCACCATAACGCGAAGCACCAGCGCCATAGCCCACAGCCAAATCTTGCAACTGGCATTCACCGCCTTGGTCGCAGATGGGGCAATCCAGCGGGTGATTGATGAGCAAAAACTCCATCACCGATTGCTGGGCTTCCAAAGCTTTTTTGCTCTTGGTGCGCACAATCATGCCTTCTGTCACAGGGGTGGCGCAGGCGGGCAAAGCCTTGGGGGCTTTTTCTACCTCTACCAAGCACATGCGGCAGTTGGCAGCAATAGAGAGCTTCTTGTGGTAGCAAAAATGGGGAATGTACACACCCGCTTTTTCCGCAGCGTGCATCACCATGCTGCCGGGTGCAACCTCGACTTTTTTGCCGTCTAGTTCAATTTCAACCATATCTTTTTCGCACCTCAAGCAGCCACAGCGCTGGTCTGGGCAGCGGCTGCGATTTTGGCTTCAAATTCATGACGGAAATGCTTAATCATGGCGCGTACTGGCATGGCCGCCGCATCACCCAGAGCGCAGATGGTGCGCCCCATGATGTTGCCAGCGACCTCATCGAGCAAGGCAATATCTTCCGGACGACCCTTGCCTTCATGAATGCGCTTG
>CAZMMM010000323.1:0-2902 GCA_964567385.1 uncultured Comamonas sp. | reverse complement strand
GGTTGGCTAACGATAGCCGCCGCTGCCCAGCAACTGGGCAATGGCAGCAGCCAGTTCTTGCAGTTTGGTGATGTTGTGAACGGCCAGCATGGCAGCGGCCTGGCGGTGCAGCACGGCTGCGCCACGGGCGCTGGGCTGGTAGCCATCAAAGCGCAGCAGGGGGTTGAGCCATAACAGGCTGCGAGTATGGCGCTTGAGCCAGGCCAGTTCACGCGCCAGGTCTTCAGGCTCGCCGGTGTCCAGCCCATCGCTAATCAGTAGCACCAGGGTGCGCCGCCCGACTAAGCGGCGGGCATGTTGCTGGCGCAGAGTGGCCAGGCTATCACCCAGGCGGGTGCCACCGGCAAAGTCGCGAATCATCTGCCCGGCCTGGGTCAGCATGGCATCGGTATCAGCATGGGTGAAGGCTGGGGTCAAGTCAGTCAGCCCGGTGCCAAAGGCAAATACGTCACGGCGCACAGCCAGGCGCTGGCCGCCTAGAACCCGCTGCCCAGTCGCAGCGTGGATAAACGCCAGCAGCAGGCGGGCGTAGCGCTCCATAGAGCCTGACACGTCCACCAACACCAGCAGGGGCAACGGCTGGCGGCGGCGCTGCAAGCGGTGCAGCATGGCGACATCTCCACCGGTACGCGCTGCCTGCTGCAAGGTACGCCCCCAGTGGATACGCGCCCCTCGGCTGCCAGCCCGCTGCCTGCGCCCTGCCACGGTGGGCAGGGGCAAGGCCAGGCTTTGCACCAGTTGCTGCACCAGGTGGTATTCGCTGGCGCTGAGTTGGTTGAAGTCGGCCTCTTTCAGGCGCTGTAAGCGGCTGGCCGTCATCGCTGCGTCCAAATCAATGGCCTGCTCTGGTTGTGGATTGGGCTGGGTGGGTGGCTTGGGCGGCTGCAAGGCTTCACGCACACGTGGGCGCTGCTTGGGCGGATGGGCGGGGGCTTCAGCACGCGGCAGCATTTGCGAGAGCAGTTTGTTAGCCAGCTCAGGGTCGCGAAAAAAGGCATCGAATAGTTCGCGGAACACTGCTCTATCCTGGGCGCGGCTGACCAGCACGGCCTCTAGCGCTGCGCCCACATCTTCGCGGCTGCCTACGCCCACGGCCAGCAGCGCTTGCTGCGCCAAGGCAATGCGAGCCGCATCTACCGCCACCCCAGCGCGGCGCAGGCTGCGCCCAAAGGCAAATAGATTGCCCGCCAGCTTGCCGTGGCGGGCATCGCCCAATTGAACAACGCGCTGGTGTTGCGCGGGGTGCTCGGGTGCTGGGGCAGCCATCTGCTTCATGCCGAGCCCCTAGCTTGGCTGCTGCGTGGTGCTGGCCTGCAACACCTCCTGCGCCAGGCTGTGGTTCAGCGCAGCCACATCGTCGCGCTGCTTGAACAAGATGCCGCTGGTATCGACCACTACCTCTGGGTCTAGCGCTACCGTATCCAGGGCGACCAGGGCGCGTGCCCATTCCACCGCCTCGGCAATGCCGGGGGCACGCTGAAAATGCTCGGCATAAGGCTGGCTGCGCAGTTGCTGCACAAAGCTGGCCACTTGCGCGGCCAGTTGTGCGCTGGCCTGGGGCACTAGCGCCTGAACAATAGCCAGCTCACGCTCGCGCTCGGGGTAGTCCAGCCAGTGATACAGGCAGCGGCGCTTGACGGCATCGTTTAAGTCGCGGGTGCGGTTGCTGGTCAAGATGGTGACGGGCGGGGTCTGGGCGCGTACCGTGCCCAGCTCAGGAATGCTGACTTGGTATTCGCCCAGGTACTCCAGCAAAAACGCCTCAAATGGTTCGTCGGCACGGTCCACCTCGTCAATCAGCAGCAGCGCACCGGGGGCGGGTGCTTCCAGGGCTTGCAGCAGCGGGCGGCGCACCAAGTAGCGCGGCTGATAGACCTCGCGCTCTAGCTCGCTGCTGGGCGCTGTGCCCTCAGCAGCGCGTAGGTGTAGCAGTTGTGCGGCGTAATTCCACTCGTACAAAGCCTCGCGCTGCTCCAGGCCGTCAAAGCATTGCAGGCGCAGCATTTCACGCCCCAAGACCTGCGCCAGCGCCTTGGCCAGCTCGGTCTTGCCCACGCCAGGAGCGCCTTCTAGCAACAGCGGGCGCTGGAGCTTGAGCGCCAAAAACACCGCTGTCGCCAAGCGCCGGTCAGCAAAGTAACCCACCGCCCGTAAGGCGGTGCTGAGTTGGTCAATGGTGGTGAAGCTCACGGGCTGACCTGCTGCGCTCAGGCCAAAGCCTGCGCCACTGCCCGCTGCGTCATCACGCCCACTAAATGGGCGCGGTAGGCGCTGCTGCCGTGCAGGTCGCTGCTCATTGCCTCCTCATCCGTGGCAACCTGGGCGGTGGCTTCGGGGGTGAAGCTGGCGTTCAGCGCCGCCTCCATCGCGCTATGGCGAAACACTCCACTACCGCCACCGGTAACAGCCACGCGCACACCGCCCTCTACTTGCGCGACAAACACGCCAATCAAGGCAAACAGCGAGGCGGGCTGGCGGAATTTGACGTAAGCCGCCCTTTGCACGTTGGTCGGAAAGCGGATGGCGGTAATCAACTCGTCTTCTTGTAAGGCGGTTTCAAACAGGCCAAGAAAGAAGTCGTCTGCCGCAATGTCGCGCTGGTTGGTGTGGATGGTGGCTCCTAGTGCCTGCAGGGCGGCGGGGTAGTCGGCAGCAGGGTCGTTATTGGCGACCGAGCCGCCTATCGTGCCGCGTGCGCGTACCTGGCGGTCGCCAATGCCAGCGGCCAGTTGCGCCAGGGCGGGGATGGCGGCTTGCACCACCGCGCTTTCGGCCACATCGTAATGGCGCGTCATGGCTCCGATAACGATGCTGCCTGCCTCTTGGCGTATGCCTTGCAGTTCCGCCACGGCGGCTAAATCGACTACTTGCTCAGGGGCGGCCAGGCGCATCTTCATGGAGG
>CAZMMM010000322.1:0-2913 GCA_964567385.1 uncultured Comamonas sp. | reverse complement strand
TAGTGCTGGGCAAGTTGTTGGTAGAGCGGCGTACGAGGCATGGCGGCGATGGAAAGCAATGGTCAAAACAGATGCTGGCGAAATGTACCGGAACAGTGTGGCTGCTGCGTGTTTGTTTTGGTATGAATTTTTATGATTTATGCCTGTTTTAAATTATGCCTAGGAAATATCATTGATGCATATTTTTATAAGAAGAAAGATTTGCTTCATGGATTTTAATATGCTTGCTACTCTTGCAATGGTAGCTTTTTTTGCAGGTTTTTTTGATGCGATTGCTGGTGGTGGCGGGCTGATTACCCTGCCTGCACTGCTATTAACGGGGATAGACCCCGTGGTTGCAATTGGCACCAATAAATTCCAGGCGGCAGCAGCTACAGTGTCTGCTGCCATTGCGTTTGCCAAAAAGCGGCTGGTGGAATGGCGGGAGGTCAGATGGCTGATACCGCTGGCAATGGGGGGCGGCATGCTTGGGGCGCTGTTTGTCAGTTGGCTAGACAAACGTTGGCTGGAAATGGCAGTACCTGTGCTGTTGATGGGAGTGGCTATTTATTTCTTATTCACCCCGACTATGCGCGAAACAGGGGGGAAGGCCAGGTTATCCATTCTGGCTTTCTCGCTGACAATTGCGCCCTTGCTAGGGTTTTATGACGGCATATTCGGCCCTGGCGTGGGGTCATTTTTTATGATTGGCTGGATACTGCTGTGCGGTTTACCCATGATGCGGGCCATCAGTTTTACCAAGGTAGGTAATGCGGCTTGCAATATTGGTGCGCTATCGGTATTCATAGCAAAAGGAGCGGTGTTGTGGCCTGTGGCTATCACAATGGCCGTCGCAGCATTTGCTGGGGCGCAGTTGGGGGCGCGTTGCGCCGTGCGCGTCGGGCCGCGCCTGATCAGACCGATGATGGTGGTGGTGTGCTGTGCTCTGGCCATCAAGCTGTTTTAGCCGGGGCTTGTTGGGTAGAAAAAATGGCATGCGAGGACGGGGATGAGGCTGCAGACTCTAGAATTTCGCCCTTTTCTTTTATGTAAATAGGCAGTGGCGGCAGTATGGAATTTCACACTTGGATGGCGTTTTTGATGGCGAGTCTGTTTATCTCCTGCTCTCCTGGCTCTGGGGCTGTGCTGTCCATGAGCCACGGGCTGGCTTACGGTGTGCGCCAGACTTCACTGACCATTGTCGGGCTGCAAATCGGTCTGGTACTGATTTTGCTGATTGCCGGTGGCGGCGTGGGCGCGGTGCTGGTGGCATCAGAAGTGGCTTTTACCGTGATGAAGGTGCTGGGGGCGTGTTACCTGATTTACCTGGGCTGGCAGCAGTGGCGCAGTGCTGGCAATGCGCTGGATGTGGCCTACCTGCAAGGGGCTGCCAGCTTGCCGTGGCATAGGCGCTTGCTGGTGGGCTTTCTGACCAATATCACCAACCCCAAAGGCATTGTGTTCATGGTGGCAGTACTGCCGCAGTTTCTGAATGCCAATCAGCCGCTGTGGCTGCAATTGCTGGTGATGACGGTGACGATGATTGGCGTAGACCTTGTAGTGATGCACGGCTATGCCCTGGGTGCCAGTGCCATGCGCCGCTGGATGCGCAGTCACCAGGCCCAGCGGCTACAGAACCGGGTGTTTGGCGGTTTGCTGATGACGATGGGTGGAATGTTATTTTTTGTGCGGCGCAGCAGCTAATACTGCGCAAAAACTGCCCGAGCATGCCTTGTTGCGCTGGCGCTGCCCAATGGGTGGCTTGGGCTGTTGCATACTGCTGGGTTGTTTTCGCTTGAGATATGTAAGGAGCTTTTCACATGAATAACAACCCATCTTCCATGGTCGCTGAGCTGCTGGGCCAACTGCAAGGCGCACCTATGCAGCAAATGTCTGAGCAACTGGGCGTGGGCGGCGAGCAGCTGCAATCTGCCATTGGTCAAGCCCTGCCTGTGCTGCTGGGAGCCATGGGCAATAACGCCGCACAGCCCCAGGGTGCGGCAGACCTGTTTGGCGCTTTGCTGAATAACCATAGCCAGGCCAGCCCCCAAGGCTTGGGCGGTCTGCTGGGCGCAGTCCTGGGTGGGACCGGTGGCCAGCAAAATGATAGCGCTGCCATCCTGGGCCATATCCTGGGCGGTTCGCGCGGCAATGTGGAGTCTCAGCTGGGCCAAAGCACGGGCATGGGAAACAAAATGGGCCCGCTGCTGGCCATGCTGGCCCCTTTGGTGATGAACTTTCTGGGCCAGCGCGTTAAAAGTGGTGGTATGGATGCTTCCGGCCTAGGGCAGATGCTGGGCGCAGAGCGCAATCAGGCCCAGCAGCAAGGCGGTATGGCCGGTAGCCTGCTCACCAGCTTGCTTGACCAAAACGGCGACGGCAAACTGGATGCGGGCGATTTGCTGAAATTCGGTGCCAGCTTGCTGGGTGGGCGGCGTTAGGCTTGCGCAGTCGCTACACTCGCCCCCCATGCAATGGATATTAGGTATTGAATCTTCCTGCGACGAAACCGGCGTTGCCTTGGTGCGCCTGCCTGCCGATGGTGCGGGCAGCCTGCCGCAATTGGTCGCCCACGGCTTACATAGCCAGATTGATATGCACCGCGCTTATGGCGGGGTGGTGCCGGAGCTGGCCAGCCGCGACCATATTCGCCGTGTGTTGCCGCTGACTGCGCAAGTGCTGCAAGACAGTGGCCAGCGCCTGGCGGATGTGGATGCGATTGCCTTCACCCGTGGCCCTGGTTTGGCTGGGGCGCTGTTGGTCGGGGCGGGCGTGGCCTGTGCACTGGGCGCTGCTTTAGGTAAGCCGGTGATGGGAATACACCACTTGGAGGGGCATTTACTCTCGCCCTTTTTAAGCAGTGATGCGCCGCAGTTTCCCTTTGTAGCGCTGCTGGTGTCGGGCGGGCATACCCAGCTCATGCGGGTCGATGGA
>CAZMMM010000321.1:1326-2915 GCA_964567385.1 uncultured Comamonas sp. | reverse complement strand
TGCCCACCAGAGCCGAAGCAATCATGCCGCCCAGCACGGATGGCGGCTGCCCCACCGACCCCATGGTATTCACCACCCCCAGCACCGCCGCCACAATCCCGAAGGCGGGCAAGGCACCGGCTAGGCGCTGCAGGGCTGCCACAGGGCGATGGGCTTCCTGGTGGTGGGCATCAATTTCGCTGTCCATCAACGATTCGATTTCGTGGGAGTTCAGGTTGCCCGAGACCATCATACGCAGGTAATCGGTCATGAAATCAACCAGATGGTGATCAGCCAGCAGGGCAGGGTATTTCTGGAACAGCTCAGAATTTTGCGGTTCTTCTACGTCCATTTCGATAGACATCAGCCCCTCTTTGCGTGCTTTTTGCAGAATGTCGTAAAGCAGCGCCAACAAATCCATAAAGCGGGCCTTGCTGTACTTTCCGCCCTTCATGGCGGCCATGAGTGCTGCCATCGTAGCCTTGAGCACCTTGGGGGGGTTGGACACCAGAAACGCACCAAAGGCCGCGCCGCCAATGCTAGCCATCTCAAAGGGTAGCGCTTCGGCCAGAACGGCGACGTTACCGCCGTGCAAGAAATACACACCGAATACGCAGCCAAAGGCAATGATGTAACCAAGAACAATGAACATGGTAGGTGATTGTGTCAGACTGCAAAGCAGTTAATAAAAGAAACTACGGGTTAAAGCCCCCGCATCTTGGCCACTAGGGTAAAAATCCCCCCGCCTGGCTCCCCAGCACACAGAAAATTTTTCCTTATACCGCATCTACACGGTATCCACAGGCCAGGCCATGCCGTAATCATTGAGGATGGTATCCAGCGGCAGGTCATGCGCCTCTGGCACAAACGTATCTACATAGGCAGGTGCAAAGCCCAGCCCCACCGTAAACGGGCGCGGCTGCAGTTGTGCCAAGGTGCGATCATAAAAGCCGCCGCCATAGCCCAAGCGATAGCCGCCAGCGGCATAACCCACGCAGGGCACAAATAGCAGACTAGGCTCTATCACCTCCGTGCCTTTAGGCTTGGGGATGCCGTAAGCATCCTCTTCCATCGGGCAGCCCGGATACCAGACGTGAAACTGCAGCGTCTTGCGCTCTTTATCCACCACGGGCAGACCAATACGGCGGCGCTGGGGTTTGTCCAGCAGCTCACCATCTTCTTTCCAGCGGTGTAGCACGGGCAGGGGGTCAAACTCCCCTTTGATGGGCCAGTACGCCCCTATCACCATATCGCTACGCCCTACCAGCCACATGCGCATGACGCTTTGCAAGTCGTTGCTGCGCTGCAGGCGGTCGGGCATGGCTTGGCGCTGCTGCACCAAGTGTTTGCGAAGAGAGGCTTTGTCCATCACATAATCCTTGTTTATGAAACGTATCAACTGGCCTCAGATTTTGACACCGCTTGCCGCATCAGCCTGCCTTTTGGGCATACCTGCTGTGGCTTTCTCGCAAACCCACCCAGCTGACCAAGTGCTGCGCGACATGCAGCAGGCCGCGCGCCAGGGCCAGCAGGCACGCTTGACGCAGCTGCTGCCCGCCGCCAAGGGCCACCCGCTAGAGGTCTGGGCGGCGTATTGGGAGCTAAAAACC
>CAZMMM010000321.1:0-1316 GCA_964567385.1 uncultured Comamonas sp. | reverse complement strand
CTGGAGCCCTGGGCCGCTTACTGGGAGCTGCGCGCCCGCCTGGACGAGGCCCAGGCGGGCGAAGTGCAGGCCTTTCTCACCCGCTGGGCCGGCACCTACCAGGAAGACCGCCTGCGCAACGACTGGCTGCTGCTGCTGGGCCAGCGGCGCAACTGGCCAGAATTTACCCGTCTGCATGCCGACTTTCGCATGCAAGACGACAAGCAGCTGCAATGCTATGACCTGGCCATTGCCAGCCAGCAAGGCCGTGCCCCTGCCGATGCCGCCAGCAACCTGACTGCGCTGTGGCTAGACCAGCCCAATAACGACGACGGCTGCACTTACGCCGCTGGCCAGCTCCATGCCCAAGGTGTGCTACCCGCCCCTGTGCTGTGGCAGCGCGCCCGCCTAGGGGCTGAGCGCAAACAGCAAGCCAGCACCCGTGCAGCGCTCGCCCATTTGGCAGCCAGCCAGCCCGAGGATGTGCCCACCCTCTTCAACGCACCAGATAAATACCTGGCCCGCCCAGGCATTAACGCAGAGATGGCCACCCTGGCTTTGATACGCCTAGCGGCCACCACCCCCGAGCAAGCTGCCGGCCAGCTGCGCGGCGCATGGGCGCAAAAACTCAGCCAGGAGCAGCGCGACTGGGTCTGGGCCGTGGCAGGCAAGACGGCGGCGGGCCGCCTCTCGCCCCAGGCGATGGACTACTTCAAGCAGATACGCACCCCCAACGGCCTGCACCACGAGCATTTGGCCTGGATGGCCCGTGCCGCCCTGCGTGCCGGGCAATGGCCTCAGGTAGAGCGCGCTATTGCCACCATGCCCGCCAGCAGCCGCAGCGATGCCACCTGGTCTTACTGGCAAGCCCGTGCTCTGCTAGAGCAGCGCCAGCACCCGCAGTACGAGCAGCGCAGCATTGAAGCCGACCAGCTCCTGCGCAGCATTGCCAACGTCAACGGCTTCTACGAGCAACTGGCGCTAGAGGCCGTGGGCCTGCGCATCACCGCTCCCGCCGAACCAGCACCGCCCACGGCGCAAGAGCTGGCCCAGGCCGAGCAGCACCCGGGGTTGAGCCGCGCCCTCTATGCCATCCGTATCGGCCTGCGCCCTGAAGGTGTGCGCGAATGGAACTACAGCACCAATCTGCACCAGCGCGGCGGTATGGCTGACCGCGAACTACTGGCCGCCGCCGAGCGCGCCTGCCAAGCCCAGGTGTGGGACCGCTGCATTAACACCAGCGAGCGCACGCGCAGCTTTACCAGCTGGAAGCAGCGCTACCCCATGCCCTTCGCGCAGGAGGTTATCGCCCGCTCCAACAGCATTGGCCTGGACCC
>CAZMMM010000320.1:0-2920 GCA_964567385.1 uncultured Comamonas sp. | reverse complement strand
GGCCGCAGCCATGTCATGTGGGGCGACTACAGCACCAGCAATAGCGCAGGCGACTTTGCTTTATCTAATTACAACCGCAGCTTGACGGGCTTTAAAGGCCACTATGAAGAAGGCACCCTGCGCGGTAATGTATGGGCAACTTATGACCGTACACGCCAAGTTGTGACCGAGATTCGCGGTGCGGGCATGTCTGGTCCTTATAGCTTGCCTAGTGGCAACGGCATCAAAGGCTCAGAGCAAGTGGAATTATTGGTGCGCGACCGCAAGCAGTCCGCTGTTATTTTGAAAACCACCCCGCTGACGCGCTTTAGTGATTACGAGTTCGAGATTTTTAGCGGTCGGTTGGTGTTCCGTGCCCCTGTGCCTAGCGTCGATAGCAATGGCAACCCTGTGTCTATCCGTGTGACTTATGAGGTGGATGGAGACGGCCAGCGTTACGCTACTGCAGGCGCCGATGTCGTACTCAAAGTTTCAGACCAAGTAAGCGTAGGCGCGAGCGTGGCTAAAGATAACAACCCGCAGTCGGCCTATCGTGTCGCTGGCGTTATGGCCGAAACTGAGCTGACGCAAGGCTTGCGGCTGAAGGCAGAAGTGGCGCAAAGCCAAGGCCTGCCTAGTGCGGGTACTTACGGCTTGGCCGGCAATGTGGGCGACAAAGGCAGCGCAGCCCGATTCGAGGCCAATTACCAAAACGACACGGTGGCCATTCAAGCCCATGTGGGCAAGGCGCAAACGGGCTTCCATAACCCCAATTCGCCTTTGGCTGATGGCCGCAGCGAAGCGGGTGTGCGTGCCACCGTGCAGGCAAGCAAAGATTTAACGCTGGGTGTGGATGTACGCGCCAGTGAACAAGAGGGTACTGCCTCCGTGGCCAAAAACAAAGCCACAGGTGCTGAGCTGACTGCGGATTACCAAGTGCAGCCTAATTGGAGCGTCGGCGGCGGCTTGCGTTATGCGCGCCAAGATGTCGCCAGTTTGAACCAGTTGGGCAGCAATTGCAGCTATAGCTTGTATTCGGGCGGAATTGCCGGCTATGACGGTTTGAATAACGCAGGTTTCGGCCTCAACCCCAGTGGTAGCGACAGTGTGTACAACGGCCTAGGCACCACAGCCTGTGGCAGCGGCCCCTATACGCCAGCGGGCGCAGGCAATACCGTTACCAATACTGGCTTGTTTGTGCGTAGCAAATACGACATCAATCAGCAATTCAGTGTATTTGGCGAGGCTAGCCGCGACAAGGTGAGCGATGGCGGCAGCTCCACCCTTTATGCTTTTGGTGGTGAATATCGCCCCTATGACATGACGCGGGTGTATTTGCGCCATGAGCGCGGTTACGCCTTCTCTGGCCTCAACGCCCAGGGTGTGGGCGATAAAACCAACCTCACTACTTTTGGGGTGGATACCGAATACATGCGCGACGGCCATTTATTCAGTGAATACCGCCTGCGCGGCGCCAGCAATGGTCGCGAGGTGCAGCACGCGGTGGGTTTGCGTAACGGTTTTAATGTGGCAGAGGGTGTGCGCTTGCTCACCAATGCCGAGGTGGTCAGCAGCAAAGCCAGTGCCGTGGTCGATGCCAGCGGCACGCCTACGAATTTGCCTGCCAATACCACTAAGGCTTTGGGGTTAGGCTTGGAATACACGCCCAACAAAACCTTTAAAACATCAGGCCGTATTGAATGGCGTGACGATAACCAGGCCACCAATTACCTGACTACCCTAGGCATAGCTGCCAAAGTGAACC
Source organism: uncultured Comamonas sp. (assembly GCA_964567385.1). Lineage (GTDB taxonomy): Bacteria > Pseudomonadota > Gammaproteobacteria > Burkholderiales > Burkholderiaceae_C > Comamonas. The sequence continues at coordinate 1,176 of CAZMMM010000320.1, read as the reverse complement.
AAGATTGGTCAGTCATGGCGCGTGAATATTCCAGCATCGTGCATTACGATGCGGGCGGCAATACGCAGCAAAATCGTCTGCAAATCGGCTCGGCCTATCGCCCCGTGGATAACAATCGCTTTGACGCTTTGGGCATGGTGGAATTGCGCAGCGAACGCAATAGCGCAGGTGCAGCAGCCACCGTGGCAGTGGTGCCCAAGCGCAATGTTGGCATCATGTCCATGCACATGAATTACCACCCCACTCGCCCTTGGTGGCTCAGCGGTCGTATGGCCTACAAGCGCGTCGATGAAGTCTTGCCCGGGATGACGGGTACGACTGCCACCTTGGTCGCCAGCAAATGGAGTGCTTTGCTCTTGGGGGGCGCGTTAAATATGATGTGACCGACAAGTGGACACTAGGCTTGAACTTCAGCGTGCTCAACGGTGGGCCCGGTGGCGGCTTGAAAGCGCGGCAATATGCCTGGGGGCCAGAGGTGGGCTATATCGTGCGTGAAAACTTGATGGCCGTTGCTGGCTATAACTTCACTGGCTTCAAGGGCGACGCCGCCAAAGACACGGGCTTTGAGTATTCAGGCAAAGGGTGGTTTTTGGGCTTGCGCTGGAAGTTTGACGAAGACCTGTTTAAGACAGGCGATGACAAGGCCAAAATTGGGAGTCAGCCATGAAGCGCATCTCCATCATCACGCTGACGCTTAGCCTAGGGGCGCTGCTGGCCAGTGGCGGGGCACAAGCTGATGCGACGCCAGCGCATAGTGTGGCCTCGGCGCAAAGCCGTATTCAAGCTCTGCAAAGCGCTGGCGTGGCGGCAGACAACTACAACTTGGCCAAGGCGCAGTGCTGGATTCATGCGGCGAACACGGCGCAATCTGAAAACGACCGCAGCGGTTTTGCGCAGCAGGCTTTGGGCGAGGCTGGGCAATTGCTGGGCGCTCTAGAGGCCGATAAAAACGCTGCGCCGCGTTACGGCGTGCCAAGCAAGAGTAGCCTGCGCCCCGACTTGGCGGCTAAATTGCAAGAGTTGCAAGGCCAAGATGGTGCGCGCTGTGCGGCAGCCCATTTGGCCTGTGCCGAGGTGCAATTGGCGCGTGCTGCACACGGCCTAGAGCGCATAGGCCCCAAAACCGCTGCCCCTTATTACTATGCGGCGCAATGCAGTTTGGATGAAGCGCAAAAA
>CAZMMM010000319.1:0-2921 GCA_964567385.1 uncultured Comamonas sp. | reverse complement strand
CAAGATGGAGCAGATCATCCTGGACCACAAGGAGTGCACCTACTCCTACTTCGCCGACCCGATGTACGTGTTCATGGACGGCGAGTACAACCAGTACGAGGTCGAAGCCGAGAACATGGGCGACGCGCTGAACTACCTGGAAGACGGCATGACCGCTGAAGTGGTGTTCTACGACGGCAAAGCCATTTCGGTGGAGCTGCCCACCATCGTGGTGCGCGAAATCACCTGGACCGAGCCAGCCGTCAAGGGCGACACCTCGGGCAAAGTGCTCAAGCCCGCCAAAATCGCTACCGACTTTGAAGTGGCTGTGCCAATCTTTGTAGAGCAGGGCGACAAAATCGAAATCGACACCCGCACTGACGAATACCGCAAGCGCGTGTAATTTTGCACCTGAGTCAAGCTTGTCAAGGCTTCCCAACTGGGAAGCCTTTTTCTTGCTTGGCTAGGCAATTGCCCCCTATGATGCAGGCACTGATCTGCTGTTGATATTCATGAAGGCCAAAAATCTAATCCATTACAACCATGTTTGGCAGCAATGGCTGCGTGCTCTGCCCCTGTTGCTTGCTGTGGCCTTCTGGGGTTTGCACGGCGGCTGGGTACTGGCCCAAGAGGCCACCCCGCCTTCAGGTGGGAAAGAATACCAGGCGGCACGCAACAACCCTCAGCTGGCGCAGCAGCTGCTGCAGGGGGGGCAGAAGGTGGCTATGGTGTGCGCCCATTGCCATGGTGCCCAAGGGCAAAGCAATGACGATAAAACCCCGGTACTGGCGGGCCAGAACCCGGCGTATTTGATTGAGCAAACGGCCAAGTACATAGACGGGCGGAGGCGCAATATGTTTATGGAAGGGGTGATGAAGGCACTCAGCCCCGAGGAAATTGCTGGTATGGCGCTGTTTTATGCCCAGCAAGTGCCCGCCAATCAAGTGGCCCAACCAGCTGCCCTGGTTGAAAAAGGGCGCTTGCACTATGCCAAGGTGTGCGTGGCCTGCCACGGTACTGATGGCCGTGGCACAGAGGCTTTGCCGCGCCTGGCGGGGCAGCATCCGGGTTATGTGCTGACCTCTTTAAAGCACTTCAAGGCTAAGGACGGCATACGCCAAAGTGCAGAAATGCAGGCCGTAGTGGCCCAGATGACTGAGGCAGATATGCGTGCCGTAGCCGCTTATGTGGCCTCTTTGCCTTAGGCCGCCATTTTTTGCTACGGCATTTTTTCTGAAAAAACCATGCAAGTTTACAACCCAGCAGCGGGGGGGGCTTCTGCGGCTATTGGCATCTTTGACAGTGGCGTGGGCGGTTTAAGCGTGTTGCAAGCTTTGCGCCAGGTTTTGCCCAACGAGGCCTTGCTGTACTTGGCAGATAGCGCTTATGCCCCCTATGGGGAGCGTGATGCAGTGTTTATTGAACAGCGCAGCCTGCGTATTGCAGCGTTTTTGCAGCAGCGCCGCCCGCTCAAGGCTTTGGTAGTGGCTTGCAATACAGCTACAACAACGGCCATTGCGCAGCTGCGCGCCCAGTGGCCGCAGCTGCCTATTGTGGGGGTGGAGCCAGCGATTAAACCTGCCGCCTTGGCCAGTAAAACAGGGCATATCGGGGTATTGGCTACCCGTGGCACGGTGGGCAGCCCGCGTTTTGCGCAGTTGGTAGCAGGCTTTGCGCAAGGGGTGCAGGTGCATGCGGTGGCCTGTGATGGTTTGGCCGCCGCTATTGAAAACAGCGTCCAGCCCCAGCTCGATAGGCAGGCCGCTGACCAGGCGGTGTACCAGCTATGTGCCCGCTACCTGACCCAGGCGGGGTCGTTTGGCGTGGCACCGGGGCAGCTCGATTGCCTGGTGCTGGGTTGTACCCACTATGTATTTGCAGCCCAGGCCTGGGCCCAGCTGCTGGATAGCAAGGTGCAGGTCTTAGACACGGGGGCCGCCGTTGCGCGGCGTACCCGCCAGGTTTTAACGCTGGCAACACAGCGCCCTTTACAGCAGTCTGTATCGCCTGGTGGGGCTTTGGCTAGCCAAGCAGCTATTGAGCTGCTAACCACCGGCAGCTTGCCTGCCCTGCAAGCAGCGGCATGGCGCTGGCTGCAGTTGCCAGCATCATGCTGCCAGGTGGTAGAGGTTGGTAATACAGGTGGCTGAGAGCTTTTTTTAAAGAGGCACCAGCTTGCCAGCCAGGGCTTCACGGATAGCGCCAGCCAGCTCGGCGGGCTGGAACTTGGCCACATAGCCATTCGCGCCTACCTTGCGCCCCAGTTCTTCGTTGGTCGTGCCAGACAGAGAGGAGTGAATCAGCACAGGCATGCGGGCCATGCGTGGGCTTTGGCGGATTTGGCGGGTGAGTGTGAAGCCGTCCATCTCGGGCATTTCCAAGTCGGTCAGCATCAGGCCCACTTTGTCGTAAATGGTTTGCCCTTCAGATTCGGCCAAGTCTGCCAGCTCATTGAGCCTGTCCCAGGCTTCTTTGCCAGATTTGACGATTTCAAACTTGGTATCCAGCTCTTTGAGGGTTTGCTCCAGCAGGGCGCGGGCCACAAAAGAGTCATCAGCGGCCAGTACCATGCCGTCGTTTTTGATATGGACTTTTTGCCCAATATCCTTGCCTTGCACGGTGGGGCGGTCGCGCTCGGGGGTGACCATTTGCACAATGGCTTCTACGTCCAGCACCTGGGCGAGCTGTGGCTGGCCGTTGGCATCGGGACTCATGTGGGCAAAGCTGGTAATCAGTGAGTTGGCAGCCCCTGTGGCATCGGCGGGTACGACTTGCTGCCAGTCCAGGCGGGCAATGTCTTCCACACTTTCCACGGCAAAGGCTTGTACAGTGCGGGCGTATTCTGTTACCAACAAGATGTTGCGCCCGGTTTCAGGTTCGCAGTTCACGATGGCGGACAAGTCAAATACGGGAATGACCTGGCCGCGCAGGTTGACCACCCC
>CAZMMM010000318.1:0-2928 GCA_964567385.1 uncultured Comamonas sp. | reverse complement strand
GGCTGAACACCATCTATCGCGAAAATATCAACGAGGCGAGCATTCTGGCCGCGCTGGACGAGGTATTCGCCCGCTTTGTGGCCGAGCGTCATAGCGGCGAGCGCTTTGGCGATTTTGTGGTGCGCAGCGGCATCGTCACCCCACCCGAGCGCCGCCCGGCGCTGGTGTACTGAAGGAGGCCACGTCATGCAGCACTTCCCCCTGTTTCTGGATTTGCGTGGCCGCCGCGTGCTGGTGGTGGGCGCAGGCACGGTGGCTGAACGCAAAATTGCCCTGCTACTGGCCGCCGGGGCTGCCGTTACTGTGGTTGCGCCCGTGGCACAACCCCAGGTATTGGCACGCGCCCAGGCGGGCGAAATCACCCTGCACAGCCAGGCGTTCACCCCGCGCTGGCTCGACGGTGTATGGCTGGTGATTGCCGCCACCAACAACGCCGCGCTCAACGAGCAAGTCTCGCAAGCCGCCGCCGCTCGCCAACTGTGGTGCAACGTGGTCGATGATGCCGAGCGCTCCAGCGCCCAGGTTCCGGCCATTGTGGACCGTGCGCCGGTAACGATTGCCATCTCTTCAGGCGGCGCAGCGCCCGTGATTGCGCGGCGGTTGCGCGAAAAAATTGAGTCGCTGGTGGAACCGGCCATTGGCACGTTGACCGCGCTGGCACAGCGCCACCGCGCCGCCATTCGCGCCGCCCGCCCTGGCCTGACCGCCCGGCGGCAGTTCTACGATGCCCTGCTGGATGGCCCGGTGCTGGATGCCCTGCGCCGTGGCCGCCCGCAACAAGCACAGGCTTTGCTGCACGATGCGCTGTCTGCCCCCGCCACCCCGCCACGCGGCAAGGTGCTGCTGGTAGGCGCGGGGCCGGGGGATGCCGGGCTACTCACACTGCGCGGCCTGCGGGCGCTGAATGAGGCCGATGTCATCCTCTACGACCGCCTGGTCAGCCCCGAAGTGCTGGCGCTGGCGCGGCGCGATGCCCACTGCATTGCCGTCGGCAAAACCCCCGGTGAAGACCACGAAGCCACCCAGCAGCGCATTCACGCCCTGATGCTGGCGCACACCCGCCAGGGGCATACCGTGGTGCGCTTGAAAGGCGGCGACCCACTGGTCTATGGCCGAGGCGGTGAAGAAATGCAGCTCCTACGTGCCCACGGCGTGGATTACGAAGTCGTGCCCGGCATTACCGCCGCTCTGGCCTGCGGGGCTTACGCCGGTATCCCACTGACCCACCGTGGCCTGGCCGATAGCCTGACCCTGGCCACCGCCCAGCGCCGCAAAGGTGCGCCGCAGCCCACGTCGCCCCCCACACCCGGCAATGCCAACCCAGCCACCACCCGCGTGTTCTATATGGGCGTGGAAGGCTTGGCACAAACCTGCCAGCGCCTGCTGGCGCAAGGGCTGGCTGGCAGCACGCCCTGCGCCTTGGTGGAAAACGGCTCGCGCCCAGAGCAGCGGGTCTTGCACGCCACCCTGGCCACGGTTGCCCAGCAAGCGCAGCAGCATGGTGTGCATTCGCCCGCGCTGTTCATCGTGGGGGAAGTGACCCGCTTGGGCAAAGAACTGGCCTGGTTTGGCCAAACCCTCACCCCCCAGGCTGTGCCTACGCCCAACACATCTGCCGCATCTACCGAAACAGCCCTGGCCGCTTTAGCCGCCTAAGCCAAGCACGAAGGAAAAAATCCCATGCCTGATGTTTCCGCCCCAGATTCACCCCTTGCTTCATCCCCTACTTTGCCCCCAGCGTTAAACGCCCTTTGGCAAACCCTGCTGGCCGACCTAGCACAGATTGCCGCCCAACACCCGGACGCACTGCTGGCCTGCTCAATGGGCATTGAGGACACGCTACTCACCCACGCGCTGATGCAGCTCCCCCAGCGCCTGGGCATTTTTATGCTGGACACAGGCCGCCTGCACGCCGAAACCCTGGCGCTGGCCGCCACCATAGAGCAGCGCTACGGCATCCAGATTGAGCGCGTGCAGCCCCAGGCGCAGGCCGTGCAAACCTATGTCGAGACGCACGGAGCCAACGCCTTCTACGACAGCGTGGCGCTGCGCCAAAGCTGTTGCGACATTCGCAAAGTCACCCCCCTGCGCCGTGTGCTGACGGGGCGTAGCGCCTGGATAACCGGCCAGCGCCGCGAGCAAGCCGTCACCCGCACCGAGCTGCCCCAGTCGCAGTGGGACGAAGGCTTTGGCCTGCACAAATACAACCCGCTGGCGCTGTGGACGACCGAAGACGTGTGGAGCGTGGCGCGAGCGCTGGACGTGCCCAGCCACCCGCTGCACCAGCGCGGCTACCCCTCGATTGGCTGCGAGCCATGCACCCGCGCTGTGCGCCCCGGTGAAGACCTACGCGCCGGGCGCTGGTGGTGGGAACAGCGCGACAGCCGCGAATGCGGCCTGCATGTCAGCGCCATTGCCCACTGAATCCCTTTTTTTGATTGCCTGAGACCATGACTGCCTCCACCCTCTCCGCCCCTACTCACGCTACCCGCACCACTAGCACCACGCGCAGCCACCTCGACTGGCTGGAAGCCGAATCCATCCACATCCTGCGCGAAGTCGCCGCCGAGCGCGAGCGCCCCGTGCTGCTGTTCTCTGGCGGCAAAGACTCTTGCGTGCTGCTGCGTTTGGCAGAAAAAGCCTTTCGCCCCGGTAAATTCCCCTTTGCGCTGCTGCATGTCGATACCGGCCACAACTTCCCCGAAGTGATTGCCTTTCGCGACCAACGCGCTGCCGAGCTGGGGGAACAGCTCATCGTGCGCAGCGTGGAAGACTCCATCGCCCGTGGCAGCGTAGTGCTGCGCAAGGCCGACGACTCGCGCAACGCCGCCCAGGCCACCACGCTGCTGGAAGCCATCGAAGAATTCCGCTTCGATGCCTGCATCGGCGGCGCACGCCGCGACGAGGAAAAAGCCCGCGCCAAGGAAC
>CAZMMM010000317.1:0-2939 GCA_964567385.1 uncultured Comamonas sp. | reverse complement strand
AGGCCGCCGAAGTGGCCAAGGTCAAGCGCCACGAGTCCGGCGTGGTACACGACCCCGTGGTGATTACCCCTGAGCACACCGTGCTACAAGTGTTGCAACTGTCTGAAGAGCTGGGCATTTCCGGCTTCCCAGTGTGCGATGGCGGCAAAGTGGTCGGCATTGTCACCAGCCGCGACGTGCGCTTTGAGACGCGCTACGACGTGAAGGTGCGCCAAATCATGACCCCGCGTGAAAAGCTCATCACCGTCAATGAAAAAGACAGCACCAGCCCTGCCGAGGCAAAAGCCCTGCTCAACCAGCACAAGCTAGAGCGCCTGCTGGTGGTTAACGATGCGTTTGAGCTGCGCGGGCTGATTACCGTCAAAGACATCAACAAACAAACCAGCTTCCCCAACGCGGCGCGTGACAGCGCTGGCCGCTTGCGCGTAGCCGCTGCCGTAGGCGTAGGCGCAGGCACGGAAGAGCGCGTGGATTTGCTGGTCAAAGCCGGGGTGGATGCCCTAGTGGTAGATACCGCCCACGGCCACAGCAAGGGCGTGATTGACCGGGTGCGCTGGGTCAAGCAAAACTACCCACAAGTGCAAGTCATTGGCGGCAATATCGCCACCGGTGCAGCCGCCAAGGCGCTGGTAGAAGCCGGCGCTGATGCCGTCAAGGTGGGCATTGGCCCTGGTTCCATCTGCACTACCCGCATTGTGGCGGGCGTGGGTGTGCCGCAAATCATGGCTATCTCGCAAGTGGCCGAGGCGTTGCAAGGCACAGGCGTGCCTTTGATTGCCGATGGCGGCATCCGCTTCTCGGGCGATATTGCCAAGGCGCTGGCCGCTGGCGCATCCGCCGTGATGATGGGCGGCATGTTCGCCGGTACGGAAGAAGCGCCGGGCGAGGTCATCCTCTACCAAGGCCGCTCCTACAAAAGCTATCGCGGCATGGGCTCGATTGGCGCGATGCAGCAAGGCTCGGCAGACCGCTATTTCCAAGAATCCACTACCGGCAACCCCAATGCCGACAAGCTGGTTCCCGAAGGCATTGAAGGCCGCGTGCCCTATAAAGGCTCAATGGTCTCCATCGTCTATCAAATGGCGGGCGGTGTGCGGGCGGCCATGGGCTACTGCGGCTGCGCCAGCATTGCACAAATGAACACCGAAGCCACCTTTGTGCAGATTACCGCTGCCGGGATGCGCGAATCGCACGTTCACGATGTGCAAATCACCAAGGAGGCGCCCAACTATCGTGCGGACTAAGCGCCCCCCCGCTCTGCGCCGCTAAGGCGCATCCCCCCGCGCCTAGCCCGTTGCCCTTCATCAGGACAACGGGTTTTTTGATTCCCTCCCCTTGTTTTTTGAAGGAAAAACACCCCATGCAGCACGACACTATTTTGCTTGTCGATTTTGGCTCCCCCTTCACCCAACTGATTGCGCGTCGCGTGCGCAGCGCCAAGGTGTATTGCGAAGTACACCCCAGCCATATCGACGATGCTTGGCTGCGCGAGTTTGCCGCTAGCCACCGCCTCAAAGGCATTATCTTGAGCGCCAGCCACCCGCTGGACACCGAGCCAGGCAGCGCCGATGCCATCCCCAACGCCGTGTTTGAACTGGGCGTGCCCGTGCTGGCACTGGGGCACAGTATGCAGGCCATGGCGGCACAACTGGGCGGGGCGCTGAATGCCAGCCAACCCATTACCCCCGCCCTGGCGCAAGTACGCGCCCGTGGCCATAGCCGCCTGCTAGAAGGCATTGCCGACCACACCACAGCAGAAGGCCACGGCCTATTGCAAGTGTGGCTAGCACACGGTGCGCAAGTAGCCAGCCTGCCGCCCGGCTTTAGCTGCATTGCTAGCGACGAGGCCGGCAGCCCAGAACGCGCGCCCCTGCCCATTGCGGGCATGGCCGATGCACAGCGCCAGCTCTACGCCTTGCAATGGCACCCCGAAGTCAGCGATACCCTGCAAGGCCAGGCGGTGCTAGAGCGCTTTGTGCTGGACATCTGCGCCGCCCAGGCCGATTGGGTCATGGCCAACTATGTGGAAGAAGCCGTACAGCGCATCCGCCAGCAAGTGGGGGATGAAGAGGTTATTCTGGGCCTATCCGGCGGGGTGGATTCCAGCGTTGCCGCTGCGCTGATTCACCGCGCCATTGGCGACCAGCTCACCTGCGTGCTGGTCGATCACGGCCTGATGCGCCTGAACGAGGCAGACCTAGTGCTGGACATGCTCTCTGGCCAAGTCCATGCCCAAGTGGTGCGTGTTAATGCTCAAGACCTGTTCCTGGGCGAACTGGCCGGGGTGAACGAGCCAGAGCAAAAGCGCAAAATCATTGGCCGCCTATTTGTTGATGTGTTTAAGGCCGAGGCCGCCAAGCTCAAAACCCAAGACGCAGGCCGTAAAGGCGCGACCTTCTTGGCGCAAGGCACCATCTACCCCGATGTGATTGAGTCCGGCGGCAGCCACGCCAAACAAGCGGCTGTTATTAAAAGCCACCACAACGTCGGCGGCCTGCCCGAGCAACTCGGGCTAAAGCTGCTAGAGCCACTGCGTGACCTGTTCAAAGACGAAGTGCGCGAGCTGGGCGTAGCCCTGGGGCTGCCGGTGGAAATGGTGCAACGCCACCCCTTCCCCGGCCCCGGCCTAGGCGTGCGCATTCTGGGCGAGGTGAAAAAGGAATACGCCGACCTGCTGCGCCAGGCCGATGCCATCTTCACCCAAGAGCTACGCAATACCGTTGATGAGGCCAGCGGCAAAAACTGGTACCAACTCACTAGCCAAGCGTTTGCCGTCTTCCTACCCGTGCGCAGCGTGGGGGTCAGCGGCGGCAAACGCACCTATGAATATGCCGTGGCGCTGCGTGCCGTCATCACCACCGACTTCATGACCGCTGACAGCGCTGAACTGCCCTTTAGCCTGCTGAAGAAAGTGGCCGCCCGCATCATCAATGAAGTCG
>CAZMMM010000316.1:0-2945 GCA_964567385.1 uncultured Comamonas sp. | reverse complement strand
TGGGCGCAACCCACGAAGCCAAAGACCTGGAGTTTTTGAACAGCGGCATCCGCATCGTGCAGCCCATCATGGGCGTGGCCTTCTGGAAGCCCGAAGTAGAAGTCAAGGCCGAAGAAGTCAGCATCACCTTTGAAGAAGGCCGCCCCGTAGCCCTGAACGGCCAAGAGTTTGCCGACCCCGTGGCGCTATTCTTGGAAGCCAACCGCATCGGTGGCCGCCACGGCCTGGGCATGAGCGACCAGATTGAAAACCGCATTATCGAAGCCAAGAGCCGTGGCATCTACGAAGCCCCCGGCATGGCGCTGCTGCATATCGCTTACGAGCGCCTGGTCACCGGCATCCACAACGAAGACACCATCGAGCAATACCGCATGAACGGCCTCAAACTGGGCCGCCTGCTCTACCAGGGCCGCTGGTTTGACCCCCAAGCCATCATGCTGCGCGAAAGTGCCCAGCGCTGGGTGGCCCGCGCCATTACCGGCACGGTTACGCTAGAGCTGCGCCGTGGCAACGACTACAGCCTGCTCAACACCGAAAGCCCCAACCTCACCTACGCGCCCGAGCGCCTGTCCATGGAGAAAGTGGAGGACGAGCCTTTCAGCCCCATCGACCGCATTGGCCAACTCACTATGCGCAACCTGGACTTGGTGGATACCCGCGACAAACTCGGCATCTATGCCAAGAGCGGCCTGCTGAGTGTTTCCAGCAGCAGCGCCCTGCCCCAACTCAGCGAAAAATAAACTAACGCACCCATGAAAAAACCGCTGGAAGGGCTTGTTGCCTTCCAGCGGTTTTTGTTTATCCACCCAACAAAGCAAGCTACTTAGAACGCCACAAGCTCAGCGCTTGAGCAACTGCCGCAGCTTCACCCCTGCCAGCAACAGCACCCCAAAATACAGCACCGCAGCCAACACCAGGCACAAGGCCAACACCCCCACCCGCTGCCACTGGCCCAGCAGCAGCCAACCCCAATAATCACCCAGGCCCAGCAACAACGCTGCCAGCAAACAACTGGCCGCCGCCACCTGCGCCACAAACACCCCCCAGCCCGCACTGGGGCGATAAGCCCCACGGCGTATCAGCCCCACCAGCAGCCAAACGGCATTCACCAAAGCCGCCAGCCCAATCGACCAGGCCAGCCCCGCATGCTGCCAGCGCGGCACTAAAAACACGTTGAGCACCTGCGTCAGCACCAACACCACCAGCGCAATCTTTACCGGTGTGCGCATATCCTGGCTGGCAAAGTAACCTGGGGCCAGCACCTTAATCGCCACCAAACCCAGCAAACCCACGCCATAGCCCACCAGCGCCAAGGCAATTTGCTGCACATCTGCGCCCTGCAAAGCCCCACGGTGAAACAGCGTTGCCACCAGCGGCTCAGAAAACGCCAGCATCCCCACCGCGCAAGGCACGGCCAGCAGCACTACCAAGCGCAGCCCCCAATCCAGCATTTGGGAATAGCGCTGCTCATCGCCCGCCGCCTTGGCTGCCGCCAGTTGCGGTGTCAGCACCACCCCCAAGGCCACGCCCAGCAAAGCGGTAGGAAACTCCATCAAACGGTCGGCATAGAACAGCCAAGTCACGCTACCTACCGCCAGATAAGAGGCAATCTGCGTATTAATCATCAGCGACAACTGCGCCACCCCCACCCCCAGCAGGGCAGGCAGCATCAACTGCAAAATGCGCCGCACCCCGGGGTCTTGCCACGCTTCTTTTATCGCCTGCCAGCGCAAACCAATGCGCGGCAGCAAACGCAAGCGGCGCAAAGCGGGCAACTGCACCCCCAGCTGCAGCACACCGCCCAGCATCACCCCGGCGCACATGGCATAAATCGGCTCAATGCCGCGCTGCTCAAACCACGGGGCCAGCAATGCCGCCGCTGCAATCATGCTCACATTCAGCAGCACTGGCGTAGCCGCTGGCAGGGCAAAACGCCGCCAGGTATTGAGCACCCCGGAAGACAGCGCCACCAGCGACATAAAACCAATATAGGGAAACATCCAGCGCGTCATGCGCACTGCCGCCTCTTGCGTCTGCGCCTCGGCAAAGCCGCTGGCCAGCAGCCACACCAGCAGCGGCGCACCCAGCACACCCAGCAGGCAAGTCAGTAGCAGCACCCAGAACAGCACGGTGGCCACCTGCCCAATCAGCAAACGGGTGCGCGTGCCCCCCTCCTGCGCCTTGCTGGCCGCCAGCACCGGCACAAAAGCCTGGCTGAACGCCCCCTCAGCAAACAGGCGGCGAAACAAATTGGGAATGCGAAAGGCTACGTTGAAGGCATCAGTCAGCGCATTGGCACCAAACATCGAGGCCATCAACAAATCGCGCACCAACCCCGTCACCCGCGAGGCCAGCGTCAGCAGCGAAACAGTAGAAACAGATTTGAACAAGGACACCCGCGCAAGTGTAGCCAGTCCCTACCCAGCCCCGAGGGGGATTGCACAAATTCCTCATAAATTGGCTATAATTTCCGGTTTGCTGGCAACATCCACAAACCACTTAAAGGAATTTCAACCATGGCAACTAAAGCCAAAAAGAACCCCCGCCTGGCCTCTGGCCGCAAACGCGCCCGTCAAAACGTAGCGCTTAACGCTGCGAACACCTCGCTGCGCTCCAAATACCGCACCGCCGTCAAGAAGGTTGAAAAAGCCGTCCTGGCCGGTGACAAAGCCTTGGCAACCACCTTGTTCCAACAGGCACAGTCCATCATGGACACCATTGCCGACAAAGGCATCTTCCACAAAAACAAGGCCGCTCGCGACAAGAGCCGCCTGTCTGCCAAAGTGAAAGCTCTGGCCCTCGCCGCTTAAACCACACCCGGTTCAAGCATCGCCCAGATGGGCGTATCACCACAGTGAACCCCACCTGCCGTTTGCATAGGGTGCGCTGCCAGCAAAAAAGAAACCGCCTCAGTTGAGGCGGTTTTTTTGTGCTTTGGGGATTTC
>CAZMMM010000315.1:0-2950 GCA_964567385.1 uncultured Comamonas sp. | reverse complement strand
TGTCAGTGTGCACTGCCACAACGATCTGGGCATGGCCGTGGCCAACTCGCTGGCCGGGGTGAAGATCGGTGGTGCGCGCCAGGTCGAATGCACCATCAATGGTCTGGGCGAGCGCGCCGGTAACTGCTCGCTCGAGGAAGTGGTGATGGCCGTCAAGACGCGCAAGGACTATTTCGGCCTTGATGTGGGCATCGATACCACGCAGATCGTGCCGGCCAGCCGCATGGTCAGCCAGACCACCGGCTTTGTGGTGCAGCCCAACAAGGCCGTAGTTGGCGCGAATGCCTTTGCCCACGCCAGCGGCATCCACCAAGATGGCGTGCTCAAAGCGCGTGATACCTACGAAATCATGCGTGCCGAAGATGTGGGCTGGAGCGCCAACAAAATCGTGCTGGGCAAGCTCTCGGGGCGCAACGCCTTCAAGCTGCGCCTGCAAGAGCTGGGCGTAGAGCTGGACAGCGAAGCCGCCATCAACGCCGCCTTTGCCAGCTTCAAAGAACTGGCTGACCGCAAGAGCGAGATTTTTGACGAAGACATCCTGGCCTTGGTGCAAATGGAAAGCGCCAATACGCCCGAGGATGTATTCCGCTTTGTCTCTTTGGTGCAGCACAGCGAGACGGGCGAGCAGCCCCAGGCCACCGTGGTCTTTAGCCGCGAAGGCCAGGAAGTCAAAGCCCAAGCCAGCGGCAACGGGCCAGTGGATGCCTGCTTCAAGGCCATTGAAAGCCAGGCACAAAGCGGTGCAGAGATGCTGCTGTACTCGGTCAATGCCATCAGCGGCTCTACCGAAAGCCAGGGCGAGGTCACGGTACGCCTGCAGCGCGCAGGCCGCGTAGTCAATGGCGTGGGGGCAGACCCGGACATCATTGTGGCCTCTGCCCAGGCTTATTTGAATGCGCTCAACAAGTTATTCAACGCTGTGGATTCTGTCCCTGCCCAGGGTGGCAACGCCATATAATTTTTGGTTTGGCATGGCGGCCCAGTACAGCGGTACTTATCACTGAATAAGTGCTCGCTGGGCCGCCCCATCACATAGCTTGAGTCTTTACACATGAGGGAGTCGCCGATGCAGTCAGGCGCAAAAATCGGTCAATTCCAGCGCTTCACAAACCTGGCTGGATGGGGGCGCAGGCTGGCACAAGCTAGCGCCATTGTGCTTATGGGTGGGGCTTTGGCTTTCCCCCCAGCACAAGCAGCCAATGCCCCTGCTAAAAAACGGCCTGCGGCCACGGCCAAGGCGGCCAAAGCAGCTCCCACCAAAAAATCAGCCAACCGCCAGGCTAAAGCTGCGCCTAAAAAAGCGGCTACCAACAAAAAAACCGCCACCAAAAAACCGGCTACTAGAAACGCCCGGGCCAGCCGCGCCAAGCCCGCACCCGTAGCACGAGCACCACGCCTGTCTTATGGGCAAATGGCTGGCTTGCATTTGGTCAGCGACCCCTTGGATTTAAAGTCCAGCGTGGCCTACGTCATGGACCAGGACACCAAGGAAGTGCTACTCAGTAAAAACGAGCTGGCCGTGCTGCCCATCGCCTCCATCACCAAGCTGATGACGGGCCTGCTGATTGCCGAATCTGGCCTGCGCATGGATGAGTTCATCACCATCACCGAAGACGATGTGGACACGCTCAAAGGCAGCTCATCGCGCCTGCCCGTGGGCACTACCCTGACCCGCCAGGAGCTGTTGCACCTGGCCCTGATGTCCAGTGAAAACCGCGCCGCCCATGCCCTGGGGCGCACTTATCCTGGTGGCCTACAGCGCTTTGTGCAGCTGATGAATGCCAAAACCCGCTTGCTAGGCATGGCGGATACGCGCTTTGTAGAGCCAACAGGCCTGTCCAGCAGCAACCAGTCCAGCGCACGCGACTTGGCCACTTTGGTCAATGTGACCCACGCCAACCCGGTGCTGCGCTACTTCTCCACTTCACAAGGCACAGAAGTGGAAGTTGCTAGCAACACCTTGCAATACAACAATACCAACAGCTTGGTGCGCAATGAAAACTGGCTGATTGGCCTGCAAAAAACCGGCTATATCTCAGAGGCGGGCCGCTGCCTGGTCATGCAGGCCGAAGTAGCTGGGCGCAAGCTCATCATGGTCTTCCTGGACTCCGTAGGCAAAGCCAGCCGCCTGGGCGATGCCGAGCGCGTGCGTGAATGGGTAGAAATGTCTTCTGGTGGTAGCAGCGGCAGCCGCCACATACTGACCAGCAAGTATTGATAATTGCCTGAACGCAAAAAAGCCCCTTGGCAATTGCCAAGGGGCTTTCACTTTCTGCACTGGCTGCCTGGGCTCTGAAACCCAGAGCCCAGGCAGCTATAGCTTAGTTGCGAATCAGGTGGTCAAAGGCCGAAAGACCGGCGGTTGCGCCTGCGCCCGCTGCAATGATGATTTGCTTGTAGGGCACATTGGAGCAGTCACCAGCGGCAAATACGCCGGGCACGCTGGTTTGGCCTTTGGCATCAATCACGATTTCACCCATTGGGTTCAGCTCCATCGTGCCCTTGAGCCAGTCGGTATTGGGCAGCAGGCCAATCTGCACAAACACGCCTTCCAGTTGCACCTGGTGGCTTTCTTCGGTAGCGCGGTCTTTGTAAGCCAGGCCAGTGACTTTGCTGCCATCGCCCAGCACCTCGGTGGTTTGGGCGTTTTTGATGACGGTGACATTGGGCAGGCTGGCCAGTTTTTTCTGCAATACGGCATCGGCCTTGAGTTCGGGCATGAACTCGAACACGGTGACGTGCTCAACCACGCCTGCCAGGTCAATGGCTGCTTCCACGCCGGAGTTACCGCCGCCAATCACCGCGACGCGCTTGCCCTTGAACAGGGGGCCGTCGCAGCTGGGGCAGTAGGCCACGCCCTTGGTGCGGTACTGGTCTTCGCCGGGCACGTTCATATTGCGCCAGCGCGCGCCGGTGGACAGCACCACGCTTTTGGCTTGTAGGCGGCCGC
>CAZMMM010000314.1:0-2954 GCA_964567385.1 uncultured Comamonas sp. | reverse complement strand
CAGCTCGGTATCGTCGTGCGCCACCACTGAGGTCGGTGCGTTAATCAGGCGGTTGTACATCAGCGTGCGTTCCAGCAACTTATCTGGCGCACCCACCAGGCGGAAAGTCCAAGACTCCACCAGCGTCTTATTAGCCGCTAGTGGCTTGAAGACGCGCATGGTCTGCACCGGGCCTTTCATCGTCAGGTTGGGGAAGAAGATGGTGTTATGCCGCGCCTCGCCCAAGATGGCCTTGGCGCGTTCTTCGCCGTAATTGGCCACCATGCCATCCCAGTAGCCGGGAATTTCTGAATAGTCTGAGTGGATGGAATGCGCCACCCCGGTATGCCCGTGGCCATGCGGCCAGACGCGCACGCCCATTTCCTCAAAAAACTCATAGGGGCTGACAAAGGGCGAAAACAGCTCTACCGCCATGGGCTTGGGCGTGCCCTCGGGCGCTTGCTCCCACACGGCAACGGCTGTGCCAGCGGAAGATTCGTGCGCCACCATGGGGTGGCAGGTGTCGGTTTGGTTATCCACCAACATCTTCCAGTTGCAATTGTTGATGTAGCGCAGCACGCCACCGGCAACTTCCAGCTTGCCTTCGGGCGAGCGGTCCACCATGTTGTCAATGGTGGAAAGCGATTGGCCGAAGTAGTCTTCAAACGATACGCCGGCTTCGTCTTCACTCAGGCGGCAGAACACAAAGTCGCGATAGACATGCACGTTCTTCACCGCTGCCATGCCACCGCTGGCCTCGCTGTCTTCAAAGCCAGTGTCTTGGTAGCCTTTTTTCAAGGGGATGGAGAGTAGCGCCCCATCGGTCTTGAACGTCCAGGCGTGGTAGGGGCAGCGGAAGAACTTGCCAGTGCTGCCGCTAATTTCATTGGCCACCTTCACGCCCTTGTGCGGACAGCGGTTGTGCAGCACGCGCACGCTGCCGTCAGAGTGGCGCACCATCACCACCGGCTGGTCGCCCACGGTGGTGGTGTAGAAATCACCCGCCTTGGGCACCTGGCTTGCATGACCAACATACACCCAGGTGTTGGCGAAGAGGTGCTCCATCTCCAGCTCAAAAATTTCTTGGTCGATATAGCAATCGCGGTGAACCTGTGCTTCCTGCACCAGGGCGGCCACCGCATCGGGGCGGTTGCGGTATTTGCTCATGGCTGTCTCCTTTGGTATCAATGCTTGTGGTCTGCTCTATAAATCCAGCACCAGGCGATGGCCCTTGGCGCGTGAAATGCACATCTGCATGACTGTGCCCTCAGCCTTTTCGCGGGCAGAGAGCACGTAGTCGCGGTGGTCAATCTCGCCCTCCAGCACGCTCACGGCGCAGACTCCGCACTCGCCACGCTGGCAGTCGTACATGGCATCAAAGCCGTTTTCAATCAGGCAATCAAGAATGCTCTGGTTGGCCGCCACCTGGTAGGTCAGGCCACTTTGCGCCAGCACCACTTCAAAAGCATGGTCACCTTCTTGCTCGACCACGGGGGTGAACAGCTCAAAATGCACCCGCTCTTGTGGCCAGTTGCGTGCCTGGGCAGCGGCCAGCACGGCATCCAGCATGGGCTTGGGACCGCAGACATAAACTTGCTCATCCGCCGCGCAGCCATCCAGCAAAGCGCCTACATCCAGCGGTGCGCCGGCTTCTTCGTCGATATGCAGTGCCAAGTTTGCGCCCAGCAGGGCTTGCAAGTCAGCGTCATAAGCCAGCAATGCACGGCTGCGAGCGGCGTACTGCATACGCACCGGGCGCTGGCGGGCGCACAAATCTGCCGCCATAGACAACAGCGGTGTCACCCCAATGCCACCGGCAATCAACAGCGTGGGGGCGGCGCTATCAGCCAGGGGGAAGTCATTTTTTGGCGCTTGCACCAACAGCTTGTCGCCCGCTTGCAGGCGGTGCATAAACTGCGAGCCACCACGGCCAGCCTCTTCACGGCGCACGGCAATCTGGTAATGCGTGGGCGCTTGCGTGGTAGCGCTATCAGCCACGGCGTTGATAAGGGAGTAATGCCGCCAGTCCTGGCTGCCATCGGGCAGTTTGACCTGCACCTGGATATGCGCACCCGCGCTAAAGCCCGGCAGCGCACGGCCATCGGCAGCGCGTAAAACAAATTGCTGAATCAGCGGATTGAGCACTGTCACCTCGGACAGCACCAGCTCGAAAGAATCCATGCTTACCTCTTTTTCTGAACTGCACTCCTGCCAAGCAACGACAAGAGATGCATGAATATGGATGTAATTCTTACCCAACAAACTTCAAAAGTAAATAAATCCATAATCATGGTTTTCCCCGATAGGAGTCCAGTACTCACAAACCGCTCGAAGAACGTGAACGCGTTCTAAATAAAAAGCTGGATGCTGGGCAGATAGCCATCAACGCCCAGCAGGTCTACGCGCTTTTCCACAATTTCCCAGTTTGTGCCGCTGCGGCGCAGGCGGTAGGAGACAGTTGCCGGCAATGTTTCCGTCTTGTTTTTTTGAAATTCCGAATACATCAAATTGGTGCTGACGGTGTAGCAGCCCTGTTCATCAGGCTGGGCAGATTGCACACGCGGCTGTTGAATAACGCGCAGGCTGCGCACGCCAGGTTGCAGGGAAAAAGCACGGTGGTGCGAGAGCCGCTCAATACGCAGGCGCAGCAGCATGCGGTTTTCCAGAGCAATGCACATGCGCCCCTTGGGGCTGGTCTGGCCCGACTCACCGGGCACCCAGTACAAGCCATCCTGAGCAAATAACTCATACCACTCATCAAAGCGCCCTTGATCCAGCAGGGTGTTTTCCTGGCAGACAAATTCCTGCAGGCTGTGTTGTGTCTCCATGCTCATGCTTGCTGCTCCTGTTGCTGTGCCATGCCTTGCTTCCAGGCACGGTATTGGTTACGTATCACCCATTCATTGTTGGCATCGTCAAAGCTGCCTCCGCTTTGTGCACCTTCCTCAGGGGTGTATTGGCGTTGCAGATTGATC
>CAZMMM010000313.1:2663-2959 GCA_964567385.1 uncultured Comamonas sp. | reverse complement strand
GGTCAGGCCGCGCAGGTAGTACAGCTTGGCGCGACGTACATCACCACGGCGCTTGACTTCGATTTTGGCAATCAGGGGCGAGTAAGTTTGGAAGGTACGCTCCACGCCTTCGCCGCTGGACATCTTTCGCACGATGAAGCCGCTGTTCAGGCCACGGTTGCGCTTGGCGATAACCACACCTTCGTAGGCCTGCACGCGCTTGCGGTTGCCTTCCACCACGTTCACGCTCACGATGACGGTGTCACCGGGGTTGAAGTCGGGGATTTCTTTGTTCAGGCGAGCAATTTCTTCTTGCT
>CAZMMM010000313.1:0-2653 GCA_964567385.1 uncultured Comamonas sp. | reverse complement strand
TGAATCAGATTCATGGTTGACATCCATCTTGATCGTGTCCGCGCCGAAATTGGCAAGCACCGGGATTGGTGCATAGGCTGCATTAAAACGCTTGCAGCGGCCGGATAGAGGATCAAAGAACCGCGCATTATAACGCGGTTTAAAGAAAAAATTTTCAGATCGATGGGGCTGCTAGGGCTTGCCCGCTTGTGTGCGGAGGGCGGCTAGATAGGCCAAGTCTGCCGCGCTAAGGGCTTGCTGCGCTTGGGCGCGCTCCAGCAAGTCTGGGCGGTGCTGGGCGGTGATGCGCAGGCTCTGCTCGCGCCGCCAACGGGCAATGGTGCTGTGGTTGCCTGAGAGCAGCTCGGGCGGCACGGCCTGCTCCTGCCAGAGCTCGGGGCGGGTGTAGTGTGGGCAGTCCAGCAGCCCGTCTAGCGCTGGGTTGAAGCTGTCTTGCTGAAAACTGCCCGCATCATTGAGCACCCCAGGCTGCAAGCGGGTGATGGCATCAAGTAGTACCAGCGCGGCCAGCTCTCCACCTGAGAGCACAAAATCCCCCAGGCTGATTTGATGGGTGACGTAGCGGTCAATAAAACGCTGGTCTATGCCCTCATAGCGCCCGCATAGCAAGATCGCACCGCTGCTTTGCGCCCAATCAGCCACGGCCTGGTGCTGTAGCACTTGCCCAATGGGGGAAAACAACACCACGGGCACAGCCTCGGCAGCTTCTGCCGCGTGGGTTTCGGTGCGGGCTTGGCGAATGGCCGCTAGGCATTGGGCTAGTGGTTCGGCCAGCATCACCATGCCGGGGCCGCCGCCAAACGGGCGGTCATCCACGCGGCGGTAGTTGCCCTGGGCGAAGTCGCGTGGGTTCCACAGCTGCACCTGCACCTGCCCGTTGGCATAGGCGCGGCGGGTAATGCCGCTGGCCAAAAATGGGGTGAACAGCTCGGGGAAGAGGGTGATGATGTCAAAGCGCATGGAGCAGAGCAGGACAGGCGATGTGCTGACCTTCAGCAGTCAGTAGTCAACGGTTAGTAATCGGGCTGCCAGTCAGCCACGATGGTTTTGGTGGCCAGATCCACGCTGTCGATATACGCATCAACAAAGGGGATGAGACGCTCAGTTGACTGGCCTTCTTCGCCCTCATGGACGACCAGCACGGTCTGCGGGCCTGTGGCTAGCAGGTTGTGTACCTGCCCCAGCAGTAGGCCCTGGCGGTTGCGCACAGCCAGGCCGATTAAATCCACCCAGTAGTACTCGCCTTCCTCGGGGGCGGGAAAGTCCTCACGAGCGATGAAGATGCGCGCGCCGCGCAGCAGCTCGGCGGCATTGCGGTCAGGGATGTCGGCGCTGCTGGCGACCAGGCTATCGCCATGCCAGCGGATGCGGCGCACAGCCAGGGCGCGGGTATCGCTAAAGTGTTTATTGCCTTGCTCTGGTGGCGCTAGCATCCAGGCTTTGGCACCCATGAGGGCTTGGGGGTCGCTGCTAAAGGGAATGACTTTGAACCAGCCTTGCACCCCCCAGGCCTCACCAATGCGGCCTACCTGCACGGCATCGTCGGGCAGGCGGGTGCTGGGTAGGGCTAAGGCAGCGGCAGAGCCGGAAGGCGCAGAAGGCAGAGGGCGCGGCGGGGCGGAGGGTGTCATGAGGCAAAGAGCAGCTGAAAGAGAGGATGGGGGTATAAAAAAAGCCCCGTAAGGCAGGCTTGCCTACGGAGCTTGTGCTTAAAGCCGATTGCTTGCAGCAGCGTAGTACTTCAGTACTTAGGCGGCTACTTGCTTGGCAGCTTGCTTGAACAGGCGAGTAGCGGTGTCGGAGGCTTGAGCGCCCACACCTTGCCAGTAAGCCACGCGGTCTAGTGCGACGCGCAGGCCCTCTTCGTTGCCACGGGCGTTAGGGTTGTAAAAACCCACGCGCTCAATGAAAGCACCATCACGGCGCACACGCTTGTCAGCTACTACGATGTTGTAGAAAGGGCGTGCCTTCGAGCCGCCGCGAGAAAGTCGGATAACGACCATGTTGCTAATCCTTCGGGTGGTGCAGCATTGACTGTTAAAAAAATGGCAAATGCTGCAAAAGTTTTTACGGCGTTTGAGACACGCGACTTGGCCACCCGGCCAGCGACACGCCGAAAAGCCGCGATTGTATAAGAAAAAAACCCTGTGTTGGTAGATAAGCCTACTTAAAACAGCTGCAGGCTGACCCAGTACGCCGCTGCTGCCATGATGGCACTGGCCGGAATGGTTAGCAGCCAGGCCCAGACGATGCCGCCTGCCACGCCCCAACGCACAGCGCTGGCGCGCTGGGTAGAGCCTACGCCCACAATAGCGCCGGTAATGGTGTGGGTGGTAGAGACGGGTACGCCCATAAAGGTGGCAACAAACAGGGTGATAGCCCCGCCGGTTTCTGCACAAAACCCGCCAACAGGCTTGAGCTTGGTGATCTTCTGGCCCATGGTTTTCACAATGCGCCAGCCGCCAAACATCGTGCCGAAGCCAATGGCGGCGTAGCAGCTGATGATGACCCAGCTGGGCGGAGCTGAATCGCCAGCGGTGCTGTAGCCCGTGGCAATCAGTAGCAGCCAGATGATGCCGATGGTCTTTTGCGCATCATTGCCACCGTGGCCTAGCGAGTAAGCACCCGCTGAGACCAGCTGCAAGCTGCGAAA
>CAZMMM010000312.1:0-2963 GCA_964567385.1 uncultured Comamonas sp. | reverse complement strand
GCTTATTTCTTAGGTGTGGAGGTGGCGCTGTGCTTGTAGTAGGCCGGGGCAGGCTTGCCCCTAAAGCCAGAAAATAGAAAGCGTAATCCTATGTGTGGAATTGTTGGCGTGGTAGCAACCAGCGCCGTGAACCAGTTGATTTATGACGCTCTGCTGCTATTGCAGCACCGTGGCCAGGATGCCGCCGGCATTGTGACCGAGCAAGAGCGCAAGTTTTTTATGCACAAAGCCAAGGGCATGGTCAAGGACGTGTTTCGCACACGCGATATGCGTGCCTTGCCCGGCCACATTGGCTTGGGGCAGGTGCGTTACCCCACCACCAATAGCGCCAGCAAGGAAGATGAAACCCAGCCCTTCTACGTCAACGCGCCGTTTGGCATTGTGATGGCGCACAACGGCAATCTGACCAACGCCCGCCATCTGCGCCGCGAGCTGGCCGAAACCGACCACCGCCACACCAATACCGACAGCGATTCGGAAGTGCTGCTCAACGTCCTGGCGCATGAGCTGGGGCGGGCAACAGCCACCGCGCCCCTGTCCAGCAGCACGGTGTTTGCAGCAGTGCAGGCGGTGCATCAGCGCGTCAAAGGCTCTTACGCTGTGGTGGCGCTGATTGCCGGTTTTGGCCTGCTGGCGTTTCGTGACCCGTTTGGCATTCGCCCGCTGTGCATGGGGCGCAGCAGTGATGGCGCGGTGATGGTAGCCAGCGAATCCGTCGCCCTAGAGGGCACGCTGCACCAGTTGGAAGGCGATATTGCCCCCGGCGAGGCAGTGCTGATTCACCAAAACGGGCGGGTAGAGCGCCAGTTGTGCGCCCCCCAGGCGCTGCGCCATCCCTGCTTGTTTGAATATGTTTATCTGGCGCGTCCTGATTCGGTGATGGACGGTATCTCGGTCTATCAATCGCGCCTGAATATGGGCGAGACGCTGGCCAAGCGCGTCGTCTCTTGCGTGCCGCCTAGCGAGATTGATGCCATCATCCCCGTGCCCGAATCCAGCCGCCCCAGCGCTATGCAGTTGGCGCAGCGCCTGGGGCTGCCCTACCGCGAGGGCTTTGTGAAAAACCGCTACGTGGGGCGCACCTTCATCATGCCGGGGCAGGCCACGCGCAAGAAATCGGTGCGCCAAAAGCTCAACGCCATTGCCAGTGAGTTCAAAGGCAAGCGGGTGCTGCTGGTGGATGATTCCATCGTGCGCGGCACAACCTCTAAAGAGATTGTGCAAATGGCCCGAGATGTCGGCGCGGCCAAGGTGTACCTGGCATCGGCCGCGCCACCGGTGCGCCACCCCAACGTCTATGGCATTGATATGCCCACCCACGAAGAGTTGATTGCGCACAACCGCAGCGAGGAAGAAATTCGCCAATGGATTGGCTGCGATGCCTTGATTTATCAAGACCTGACGGCCATGCAGGAATCGCTGGCGCAGCTCAACCCGGCCATCCACGGCTTTGAGGCTTCTTGCTTTGATGAGCAATACATCACCGGCGACATCACCGACGAAGCACCCGCCCAGCAAGATACCCCCCAAATCCCCCAGAGTCTGGATGATGACCTGGGTGTTACCGCCAGCATCAGCCTGCCCAATGCGGGTTAAGAGCGCAAACACGTTCTGCGTCCATGCGGGCTACGCCCGCTTTTTCGCCATTTTTGTTTTTGTC
The DNA here is from genome assembly GCA_964567385.1 of uncultured Comamonas sp. Lineage (GTDB taxonomy): Bacteria > Pseudomonadota > Gammaproteobacteria > Burkholderiales > Burkholderiaceae_C > Comamonas. Next base: position 1,303 of record CAZMMM010000312.1, on the reverse strand, counting down.
TGATGGGCTTGATACGCCCGATTTGCACCATGTCTGATACCCCGCTTACCCCGCCCGCTGCCTTGCCTGCCGGCCTTCACCCTCAAACCCTGGCCGTGCGCCAGGCACAGCCGCGCAGCCAATGGGGCGAGCATTGCGAGGCGCTGTACATGACCAGCAGCTTCATCCAGCCCGATTGCGCCACGGCTGCCCAGCGCTTTGGCGACCCCGATTTGGGCTACACCTACAGCCGCACCGGCAACCCCACCGTAACCAGCTTTGAAGAACGCCTGGCCGCGCTAGAGGGCACAGAGTGCGCCGTAGCCACCAGCACCGGCATGAGCGCCATCTTGCTCGTGGCGCTGACCATGCTCAAGGCGGGCGACCATATCGTGGCCAGCCAGTCCATGTTTGGCTCCACCATGAAACTGCTGGGCACCGAGATGGCGCGTTTTGGTATCGAAACCAGCTTTGTGCCGCAAACCGATGTGGCCGCCTGGCAGGCCGCTATTCGCCCCAATACCCGCTTGCTGTTTGCCGAAACCCCTACCAATCCCTTGATGGATTTGTGCGACATCCAAGCGCTGGCTGATGTGGCGCACAAGCACGGCGCTTTGCTGGCAGTGGATAACAGCTTTGCCACGCCCATCTTGCAGCGCCCGGCGGAGTTTGGCGCGGATTTAATTGTGCATTCGGGCACCAAGTTTCTTGATGGTCAGGGGCGGGTGATGATTGGCGCAGTCTGCGGGCGGCGCGACCCGGTGGAAAAAGTCATGGCGACTTTTCTGCGCAGCGGCGGCCTGAACGCCGCGCCCTACAACGCCTGGACGGCGATGAAGGGGCTAGAAACCTTGGCGCTGCGCGTGAAGGCGCAAAGCGCAGCCGCGCTGGAACTGGCCGCTTGGCTAGAGCAGCATCCCAAAGTGGCGCGTGTCTATTACCCCGGTCTTACCAGCCACCCCCAGCATGAGCTGGCGATGCGCCAGCAAAGCGGCCTGGGCGGTGCGGTGCTGGCCTTTGATGTCCAAGCGCCCGCGCAAGAAGCCAACATCCTGCGCCAGCGTGCCTTCCACGTGATTGATAGCACTCGCGTCTGCTCCATCACCGCCAATCTGGGCGATGTGAAAACCACCATCGTCCACCCCGCCAGCACCTCGCATGGGCGTTTGACTGAAGAGCAGCGCCAAGCCGCAGGCGTAGGCCAGGGGCTGGTGCGCGTCAGCGTCGGCCTGGAGCACCTGGATGATTTGAAAGCCGACCTGCTGCGCGGCTTGGATAGCCTGTCATAACCCCCTGAATACTGCACCCATGAACCCAAAAGTAC
>CAZMMM010000311.1:0-2967 GCA_964567385.1 uncultured Comamonas sp. | reverse complement strand
TTGGGATCCGGCAGGATTTCACGTTTGGGGACTTCGCGACGACGTGGCATTTTTCACCTCTATCTTTGCTTCAGTTGGCATCATTTCAGATACCGCGAGAGCCAAACTTGGGACTCCCACTTACTCGACCCGCGCAGGACATCTGCGTTTGGGGTCACTACGCTGCACCTTCGCGCCACGCGAGGGCCAGCACCGAATTTTTTGAAAACCGCAGGGCTGATTACTTGGCCTTGGGCTTCTTGGCACCGTACTTGGAGCGCGACTGCTTGCGGTCTTTCACGCCTTGCAGGTCCAGCGAACCGCGCACGATGTGGTAGCGCACACCGGGCAAGTCCTTGACACGACCGCCGCGCACCAGCACCACGCTGTGCTCTTGCAGGTTGTGGCCTTCACCGCCGATGTAGGAGATGACTTCAAAGCCGTTGGTCAGGCGCACCTTGGCCACTTTACGCAGAGCCGAGTTGGGCTTCTTGGGCGTAGTGGTGTACACACGGGTGCAAACGCCACGGCGCTGTGGGCAGTTCTCCATGGCAGGGCTTTTGGATTTAACAACTTCTACCGCGCGGCCCTTGCGCACGAGTTGATTAATGGTTGGCATATATAAACGTCCCTCAACGTGAATTGCTTTAAAAAGCGAAAACGTGCATCCCTTCGGAAAATTCCGAAAAGCCCGCAAATGTAGCAGCCCCTCGCAAAAAAAGCAAGCGCTGCCAGCACGTGACAGGCTTGCTTGTTGCGGAAAGCGGCAGCGCGGCCAGGCTTTGGTTAGCGATTAGCGTTGATGTCTGCCACCAACAGCGCCGACATATTCACCACTCGGCGCACGGTTGCACTGGGGGTGAGGATATGCACCGGCTGGGAGGCTCCCAGCAGCATGGGCCCGATGGCAATGCCACCGCCAGCGGCTTCTTTAAGCAGGTTGTAGGCAATATTGGCCGAGTCGATATTGGGCATCACCAGCAGGTTGGCATCGCCTTGCAGGCTGCTGCGCGGCATGAGCTTGGCGCGCGCCTGACCATCGAGGGCAACGTCGCCGTGCATCTCGCCATCCACCTCTAGCCAAGGGGCTTGTACGCGCAGCAGCTCCAGGGTTTGGCGCATTTTGATGGCGCTGGGCTGGTTGCTAGAGCCAAAGTTGCTGTGCGAGAGTAGCGCCACCTTGGGCTCAATACCCAGGCGCTGCACCTCTTCGGCGGCCATGATGGTGATTTCTGCCAACTGCTCTGCCGTAGGGTCATAGTTGACGTGGGTATCCACCACAAACACTTGGCGCTCGGGCAGCAGCAGGCAGTTCATACAGGCGTAAGTCTCAGCACCTGGTTTTTGGCCAATCACCTGGTCGATGTAGTGCAAATGCAACTGGGTGGTACCCCAGGTACCGCAAATCAGGCCATCGACATCGCCACGGCGCAGCAGCATGGAGCCAATCAAAGTCAGGCGACGGCGAATTTCAATTTTGGCAATCGACTCGGTTACGCCCTTGCGCTCAGCAATTTGGTGGTAGGTTTGCCAGAATTCGCGGTAGCGTGGGTCGTTTTCTACGTTGACCACATCGTAATCCACGCCTTCTTGCAGGCGCAGGCCAAATTTTTGGATGCGCTGGGCAATCACGGCAGGGCGGCCAATCAAGGTCGGGCGGGCAATGCGCTCATCGACCACAATTTGCGCAGCACGCAGCACACGCTGCTCTTCGCCTTCGGCGTAGGCGATGCGCTTTTTTTCGGCTTTTTTGGCTGCGCTGATGATGGGCTTCATCAACGTGCCCGAGGCATAGACAAAGGTTTTGAGCTGTTCGCGGTAGGCTGCCAAGTCCGCAATCGGGCGCTGGGCTACTCCTTCCTGCGCAGCGGCCTGCGCCACGGCAGGGGCCACAATCAGCATGAGGCGTGGATCAAAGGGCTTGGGGATGAGGTATTCCGGCCCAAAGTCCAAGGCCTGGCCCGCATAGGCAGCGGCGACCTCTTCACTTTGCTCGGCCTGGGCCAGCTCTGCAATGGCGTGGACGGCGGCAATCTCCATGCCCGTGGTAATGGTGGTGGCTCCACAATCCAGCGCCCCACGGAAGATGTAGGGAAAGCACAGCACGTTGTTGACCTGATTGGGGTAGTCGGAGCGACCAGTTGCAATGATGGCATCGGGTCGGGCAGCCTTGGCCACTTCAGGGCGGATTTCCGGTTCGGGGTTGGCCAGGGCCAGAATGAGCGGGCGCGGGGCCATGGTTTTGACCATGTCAGCCGTCAGTACGCCGGGTGCTGAACAGCCCAGGAAAATGTCGGCATCGGTACAGACATCGGCCAATGTGCGTGCCGGGGTGTCTTGCGCGTAGCGTGCCTTGTTGGCCTCCATGTTTTCTTCGCGGCCCTTATAAATGACGCCGCGCGAATCGACCACATACATGTTCGATGTTTTCATGCCAAGGCTGACGAAAAGATCAAGGCAGGCAATGGCGGCTGCACCTGCGCCCGAACAGACCAGTTTTACGTCTTCAATTTTTTTGCCGACAACTTTAAGCCCGTTCAGAATGGCTGCCGAAGAGATGATGGCCGTGCCGTGCTGATCGTCGTGGAAGACGGGAATCTTCATGCGCTCGCGCAGCTTTTTTTCGATGTAAAAACATTCGGGCGCCTTGATGTCTTCCAGGTTCACACCACCCAGTGTGGGTTCAAGAGCTGCAATGATGTCGACCAGTTTGTCGGCATCGTTTTCTGCCAGTTCGATATCAAAGACGTCGATGCCGGCGAACTTCTTGAACAGGCAGCCTTTGCCTTCCATGACAGGTTTGGCGGCAAGTGGACCAATGTTGCCCAGGCCAAGAACGGCCGTGCCGTTGGTGATCACGCCGACCAGGTTCGAGCGCGAAGTGTACATTGCGGCCGAGTTTTCCCCGTGTTCGTGAATATCCATGCAGGCCACGGCCACGCCGGGGGAATACGCCAGGGAAAGGTCATCCTGGTTGGCCAGGGGCTT
>CAZMMM010000310.1:361-2969 GCA_964567385.1 uncultured Comamonas sp. | reverse complement strand
GCGCAAGACCTGGCCCAGCGCTTGCGCAACCGCCTCAAAACCTGGATGGAACTACCCGCAGCCGAGGCCCTAGAGCACAACGCCGTAGAGTCGCTACTGGCCCTGAGCGAGCAGCTCACCCGCTATGCCTGGGAGGCGGGCTGGGCAGAAATCTCTACCCTGGCCGACCGGCTGCAACGCATCTGGCAGCGCCTGCCTCTGGCCGAAGCCCTGCCGCAGCGCCTGCCGCAAGACTGCCTGCATGCCTGCGATGAGCTGCTACGCCTGCTGCACCAGCTCAGCCAGGGCTTTATGCGCCGCGCTCAAAGTGAGGTAGTGCAGGCGCTGGAGCAATGGCTGCTCACCCTGCCCGCCCCCCCAGCCCTGCCCAAGCCGGAACCTGCGCCACCAGCCCCGCCCGAGCCAGAACCTGCGCCACCAGCCCCGCCCGAGCCCGAGCCACTGCCGCAAGCCCCCACCACGCCCGCCCCCCTGGAGCCGCTGCACTTTGCCGTGCTGGAAGAAGAGGTGCAGGTCCAATGGCCGCAACTGCAAGCCGCGCTGGAAGCTTGGCAAGCGGCCAGTAGCCCTGCCACCGCCCCCAGCGCCCTACTACGCGCCCTGCACACTTTGAAGGGCAGCGCCCGCCTATCTGGCGCATTGGATTGGGCTGCCCAAGTACATGCCCTGGAAAGCCTGGCTCTGGAACCCGAGCAAACCGCCGCCGCCCTGGCCCAGCCTGTAGAGGCGCTGCGCCTGGCCTTTACCGCCTTGCAGCAAGAGATGGACTTGCGCCACCCCCAGCGCCAGCAAGCCAGCCCGCATAGCGAGGGCCAATCGCTAGACAGCTTGCAGCGCCACGCCCAAGCCCTGCTCGCCAGCCACGAGCAAGGCCAGCGCTACAGCCAAGACGGGCAAACCGCCCTGGCCGAGTTGCATACCAGCCTGCAAGGCCTGCGCCAATCCATACAAGATTGCCACGTCTGGGCCGATACCCTGATGCTGCACGGCGGCCTGGACATGGCCGAGCAAACTTATGAATGGCACCAGGAAATCAGCGATTTGGTGCAGCAACTGCTGGCTGCCACCGACGACATAGGCACCATAGAGCGCCAACTACAACACCACCACGGCCAAAGCCAGCAGCAACTAGCGCAGCACAGCGGCCATCTACGCGCCTTGCAGCACAGCCTGCTGTATGCCAGCCAGCGCCCCTTCAGCAGCATAGAAGCACGTTTGCAAGAATGCCTGCGCCTGGCCGCGCAAGACAGCGGCAAGCCTGCGCAGCTGCACATCAGCGGTGGCGCTCTGCGCCTGGCTAAAACCAGCTTGCAAGCCCTGGCACCCGTACTGGAGCATGTGCTGCGCAACAGCCTGGCCCACGGCATAGAAGCCCCCACCCAGCGCCGCGTGGCAGGCAAGCCTGAGCAAGGCCAGCTACAACTGCGCCTGAGCCAGCAAGGCAGCACCCAAACCCTGGTACTACAAGACGATGGCGCAGGCCTAGACCTAGCCGCCATTGGCCAGCAAGCCCATGCCATGGGCCTGTGGCCTGACACCACCACACCCAGTGTGCAAGAAGCCGCCGCCTTTGTGCTGCAGCCCGGGCTATCCACCGCACCGCAGCTCAGCGAGCTGGCCGGGCGTGGCATTGGGCTGGATGCAGTGCAAGCGCAAATCCAGGCCCTGGGCGGGCAGCTGCACATTGACAGCCACAGCGGCCAGGGCTGCCGCTTCACCATCACCTTGCCCGCGCCGCCGCAGGTGGAGCAAATCATCGCCCTGCGCGCAGGCAATTGGCGCGTCGCCCTGCCCGCTCACTACGTACAAGGCCAGCGCCGCGTGCCCCACAGCCTGATTGCCCCGGCCCTGCAGCAAGCCATGCTGCGCGGCGATGCCAGCGGCCCCCTGCCCTTGTACTGGGCAGGCGCACTCTGGCAACAATCCCAGCACAGCCAAGAGCCGCCGCTGGACGGCCAATGCAGCGTGCTACTGCTGCGCAGCCCCACCCAGCGCTGGGGCCTGGTGGTAGATGAAATCCTGCCCACGCAAGAAGTGGTGCTGCAAGCAGCCAGCGGTCTGCACACCCCCATCCCCGGGCTACTGGGCACGGCCATCCAGCCCTCGGGCCAAGTGCTGCAGGTGTATGACCCCGAGGCTGTCATTACCGCCCACGAGCAACGCCTGCGCCAGCACCCACAGGCGGCCCCCACCACAGCAGCACCCAACAGCGCTGAGCAAGAGCGCCCCCTCATCATGCTGGTGGATGACTCCATCAGCGTGCGCCGTCTGGCCCAGCACCTGCTCAACAGCCACGGCTGGCGTGTTACCACCGCTGCCAATGGCCTGGAAGCCTTGGAGCAGCTAGAAAACGGCCTGCTTCCCGATTTGCTACTGGTTGATATTGAAATGCCCGACATGAACGGCCTGGAGCTGCTGCGCCGCCTGCGCGAACACCCGCTATGGCAAAGCCTGCCCGTCGTCATGCTCACCGCCCACGAGGCTGGCCCCGTCAGCCAGCAAGCACTGGACATGGGCGCACAGGCCTATCTGACCAAACCCTACTCCCCCCCGCAGCTGCTGGCCCAAGTGGCACGCTATGCAGCGGCTGCGCCGGTAATCCCTAACT
>CAZMMM010000310.1:0-351 GCA_964567385.1 uncultured Comamonas sp. | reverse complement strand
CCTTCCCCTGATTAACAACGAGCTAGAGGTGCTGCACAGCCTCATACCCCAGCCCGGCCCGCACATTATTGAGCTAGGCTGCGGCAGCGCCCGCATGGCCCAAAACCTGCTAGAGCGCCACAGCGGCCTGCACTATCTGGGCCTGGAAGTAGATGCCACCCAGCACGCCCGCAACCTGGAAAACCCCCGCCTTGGCATGGAATTTTTAGCCGCTGGTGCCCAAGACATCCCCCAGCCCGATGCCAGCTTTGACCTGGCGCTAATGCTCAAATCCCTGCACCACGTACCGCTGGAATACATGGATAGCGCCCTGCAAGAAGTCGCCCGCGTACTGCGCCCTGGCGGGTATTT
>CAZMMM010000309.1:0-2984 GCA_964567385.1 uncultured Comamonas sp. | reverse complement strand
TGGTGAATCTGCAAAGCCAGTTTCTCAATCAGGGCGTGGTAGTCGTCATAGCTGACGTAGAGGTGTTTGCCGTCCTCGGTAAGCATGGCGCTCTCTCCTTGCGGTGCTGGGGTTAAAGATTAAGCATTGGGCTGCTGGAAGGGACTGTCCAGCAATATCGTGTGGTCGCGGTCGGGGCTGGTGGAAATCATGGCAATGGGCACACCGGTTACCGCCTCAATGCGGCTGAGGTAGTGGCGTGCGTTTTCTGGCAACTGCTCATACACCGTCACGCCTGCGGTGGGCTGGCTCCAGCCGGGCAGGGTTTCGTAGATGGGGGTGCAGCGCTCAATGTCGTCCGCGCCCATGGGCAGGATGTCGATGGTTTTGCCGTCTAGCTCATAGCCTACGCACAGCTTGAGTTCTTCCAGACCGTCCAGCACATCCAGCTTGGTGATGCACAGGCCAGACAGGCCGTTGATTTGCGCCGAACGCTTGAGCAGCGCCGCATCAAACCAGCCACAGCGGCGGTCGCGCCCGGTGGTGGTTCCTTTTTCTGCGCCTACGGTGCTCATGTGGTGGCCGGGGGTACCGGGGGTTTGCCAATCCAGCTCAGTGGGGAAGGGGCCGCTGCCTACGCGGGTGCAATAGGCTTTGGTAATGCCCAGCACATAGTGCAGCAGGCCGGGGCCAACACCTGCGCCCGCTGCGGCATTGCCCGCCACGCAGTTGCTGGAGGTAACGTAGGGGTAAGTGCCGTGGTCAATGTCCAGCAGCGTGCCTTGTGCGCCCTCGAACAGCAGGTTGCCACCGGCGTTGTAGGCATCGTTGAGTTCACGCGATACATCGGCAATCATGGGTTTGAGCTCTTCGGCCTGGCGCATGGCTTCTGCATACACCGGCTCGAACTGCACCTGGCCGTCTTGCAGATAGGCCTGCAGGGCGGGCGGGAAGCTCAGCTTGCGGCTGCCCAAAAACTCCACCAGGGTGTGGTTGTGCAATGCCAGCAAATCACGCAGCTTGGCGGCAAAGCGCTCGGGGTGCAGCAGGTCTTGCACACGCAGGGCGCGACGCGCTACTTTGTCTTCATAGGTGGGGCCAATGCCTTTGCCGGTGGTGCCAATTTTTTGCTGGCCGCCTTGTTCGCGGGCGGCTTCGCGGGCAATATCCAGCACCTGGTGGATGGGCAAAATCAAGGGGCAGGCTTCCGAGACGCGCAGGCGCTCGCGCACACTGACCCCGGCCTGCTCCAGCCCAGCCATTTCAGTAAACAACTGCGATACCGAGAGCACCACGCCGTTGCCGATATAGCACTTCACCCCTGGGCGCATGATGCCGCTGGGGATCAGGTGCAGGGCGGTTTTCTTGCCATTGATGACCAGGGTGTGGCCAGCGTTGTGCCCGCCTTGAAAGCGCACCACGCCTTGGGCGCTTTCGGTCAGCCAATCGACCAGTTTGCCCTTGCCTTCATCCCCCCATTGGGTTCCCACGACCACGACGTTGCGGCCTTTTTCAGCACGGTTGCTAGCGTTCATATGCCTTTTCACTTTCACAAGCAGTTCAATTACCAGTTTCTTACCCGGCGCACAGGCCGGGTTTGCGCGCAAAAAGACGCGCTCTTACCAAGTGCCAGGGCGCTTAACGCCCTGTTTGCTTTATCGCTGTATCGCTTTTCGCTTGATGGCGAACAGTATGCGTGGTTCGCGTGTTGGCACTGCACCTTACAGGGCTTGCACCAGCCACATATCGGCCACGCGCACCAGCTCGCGGTCGCAGAAGAACTCTTCTTCCACCAAGCTGCCGCTGCCGGGCAGGATGCAGACCACCGTCTCGCCTTGCTGGCGCAGACGGGCGATAACGTGCTGCAAATCCTCATCTTCCCCCCAAGGGGCGCGAATCGCGGCTTTTAAGGGGACGGGTGCGGCCACCTCCACCAATTGTTTGATGTCCAGACTAAAGCCCGCTGCCGGGCGGTTGCGGCCAAAGACTGCGCCCACTTCGTCATAGCGGCCACCGCGCACCAAGGCATCACTAGCGCCTGGGGCATACAGGGCAAAACGTGTGCCGCTGTAGTAGGAGTAGCCACGCAAGTCAGCCAGGTCAAAACCCACGGTAACGCCCTGGGCAGCGAAGTGGGCGGCAAAGTTTTGCAGATGTTTGAGCACCGGCAGCACGGCGGGCGTGGCGGCCAGGGCTTTTTCAGCCTCTTGCAGCACATCCGTATCACCGTAGAGCTGCAACAGCACCATCAAGCCTTGGCGCGAGGCCGCAGGAAAGCCCTGGGTGAGCGCCGCCAGCGCAGTGGCATCTTTGGCAGCCAGGGCGCTATGCACACGCAGCAACACCGCCGGATCGACCATGACCCCGGCGCACAGGTGGCGCACGATGCGTACATCAGCCAAATCCACACGCAGGTCTTGCACCTTGGCGCTGCGCAGGCAGTCCAGTGCCAGGCTGAGGGCTTCGATATCAGCCTCAACGCCCGCATGGCCGTAGATTTCTGCGCCAAATTGCAGGGGTTCGCGGGTGGCGCGGGGGCGGTCTGGCTGGGTGTGCAGCACAGTTCCGCAGTAGCACAGGCGGGTGACCCCTTCGCGGTTGAGCAAATGGGCATCAATACGCGCTACTTGCTGGGTCATATCGGCGCGTAAGCCTAGGGTACGCCCGGAGATATGGTCAGCCAGTTTGAAGGTTTGCAGGTTCAGTGCCTCGCCCGTGCCGGTGAGCAGGGAGTCGAGGTATTCCAGCATGGGGGGCATGACAAGTTCATACCCATAGCTACGCGCAGTATCGAGCAAGCCTCGGCGCAACTCTTCGATGCGTCTTGCCTGGGAGGGCAAAACGTCGGCAATATGATCCGGCAGGAGCCAGGCAGACATGGCAAAAAAAGCAGACGGTTAAAAAGGGGATTCTAACGGTTCACCGGCTCTGCCCCAGTAAAAGGGCAGAGCCGGTGAATGCTGGAGCGGTAACGGGCGCGGCTTTAAGGTGCAACGGCTCGGCCA
>CAZMMM010000308.1:0-2989 GCA_964567385.1 uncultured Comamonas sp. | reverse complement strand
AGCCCCGGCCCGGTGGACACCCCCATCCTCAAGGACTTTCTGGAAACACTGGGCGCACGCGCCGAAGAAGACATGAAAACCATGGACCGCCCCGGCCACGCTACCGATATTGCCCCGGTTGTGGCCTTCCTGCTCAGCGATGCTTCAGGCTGGCTACGCGGTGTCAACCTGCCTGTGGATGGCGGCATGCACTCGCATATCCTGGTACAGCAGCACGGACTGTAAAAGCAGACAGGAGAAAAAGACCTGTGCAGCTTTAACGCAACAGCTCCAGCAGCCTATCCAGCCCACCCTCATTGATGCACACCTTCGCCTCGCTGCGCACGCGTGGCTTAGCGCGGTAGGCGACGGATAGGCCCGCTGCCTGCATCATGGGAATATCGTTGCTGCCATCCCCCACGGCAATGCACTGCGCAGGGCTGATGCCCATCAGGCTGGCCAGCTCCAGCAGGGTGCGGCGCTTTTCTTCGCCATCGCAGATATCACCCCAGCATTGCTGCACCAGGCCACCGGTCAGCACGCCGTCCTGCACCTCTAGTACGTTGGCACGCACAAAATCAATACTTAGCGCGTCACGCACATAGTCGGCAAAAAACGTAAAGCCGCCAGATACCAGCAACACCTTCAAGCCAGCCGCCTGCGCGGCCTGCACCAGCTCTTTCGCCCCAGGGGAAAACTGCAAGCGCTCCTGGCGCACTTGCAGCATTTGCGCCTCAGTCACACCGGCCAGCTTGGCAACACGCTGGCGCAGGCTGTCTTTGAAGTCGGCAATCTCACCGCGCATGGTGGCTTCCGTAATCGCTGCCACTTCGGCTTTTTTACCGGTTACGTCGGCAATCTCATCAATGCACTCAATCGTGATGAGGGTGGAATCCATATCAAACGCCATCAGCTTGTAATCAGCCAAACGCATGGCAGCGGGGTCTTGGCCCAGGTGTTGCACGACCAGGCCGGGAGAAAGTTCAATCGTCATATTCAGCAGTCAAATCAAATTCAAAAAATCAAGGGGATGCGGCAAGTGTCGCATTTTCTGGGATGCGTCACCCCAAGCGCTCAAGCCAGTGAGGCGTTTTCGGCATTCATGCCATAGGGCACAAAACTGCTCTCATGGGTATTGACGCGCAAGGGCTTGCCCGTAAACGGAAACGCCCGCTGCGGGCAGGCGCTGCGCTCGCACACCTTGCAGCCCATGCCGATGGGGGTGGCGGCCTCTAGGTTGCGCAAATCCAGCCCCTTGGAATACACCAGACGCGGGGCGTGCTGCACATCACAGCCCAGGCCGATGGCAAACGTCTTGCCCGGCTGCCCCCAGCCGCCGCCGGGGTGGCTAATGCGCCGTGCCACCCAAAGGTACACCCGCCCGTCTGGCATACTGGCGAGCTGCGGCAGGATGCGCCCCGGCTGGGCAAAAGCTTCGTACACATTCCACAGCGGGCAAGAGCCGCCTGTTTTGGAAAAATGAAAATGCGTGGCCGACTGGCGCTTGCTGATATTGCCCGCCCTATCCACCCGAATAAAAAAGAAGGGCACGCCCGGCGCATCCGCCCGCTGCAAGGTGGACAGGCGGTGGCACACCATCTCAAAGCCCACACCAAAGCGCTGGCCTAATAACTCGATGTCGTACCCCAGTTTTTCGGCGGCCTGCCAGAACTGGCGGTAAGGCAGTATCAGCGCCCCCGCCACATAGTTGGCCAGGCCGATGGTGGCTAGGCGGCGTGTGGCCTCATCCTGCCAGTGGTGCTTGTCTAAAAGTTGCTGCATCTGTGGCTGCAAGTCCAGCATGGCCAGTTGCGTAGCCAGTTGAAAGGCCAATTGGCTACCCTGCAAATGTGCGGCCAGGTGCAGGCTGCCGCTGGCGGCATCAAAGCGGCGCAGGGGGGCGTTTTCTTCTTCAGCACGCAGCACAAACACGCCGTGCTGGCTGCGCAGGTGCTGGGTCAGCCACTCGTGCAAAGGCCCGCCCTGTGCCTGGGCTTGCTGCGCCAGGGCTTCGCCAGCGCGGTCCAGCACATCGAAGTAATTGCGGTGGGCAAAGAAAAAATCGCGCACCGCCTCAAACGGCATTTGCGCGTGGGGTAGCGCCTCATCAACCAGCGCTTGGCTGCCATCATCCATGCCGACGCGGCTCAGGCGGTCGGCCAGGGTGTGCAGGCGCTGGGTATCTTGCTGGTGGCGGCGGTGCATGGCCAGCAGCGCTTGCGAGAGCTTGGGCAGCTTGGCCGCCAGTTCGCGCAATTCCGCCTGGGGCACATGGGGCAGGTCAGGAATAGCGGCCACCGCATCCGACAACTGCGCCAGCAGCCGCGCCTGCTCATCCTCGGAAAACTGCTGGATGTCCACCCCCAGCACCCGGTGTACCTTGAGCAGCACCGACACTGTAAAGGGGCGCTGGTCTTGCTCCAACTGGTTGAGATAACTGGGCGAAATACCCAAGGCTTGCGCCAGCGCCACTTGCGTCATACCGCGCTCTTGACGCAGCGAGCGCAGACGCACGCCCATGAAGATTTTTGACACGGTTTTTAACCCTAGAACAGCGAAGAAGGTATTTGTTTTTAGCCCAATCTTCGCAAAATTTGCAAATTACTGACTTGTAATTTACTCTGTTTCGCATCTTCAGGTCTTCTACAAGAGGCAAGTTTTGCGTAAATTGCAAAACCAGTCTTTGCTTTGTCCTCAAAAGAGTCTTTTGCCATGAACCCCAATACCTATCGCAAAACCCTGCCCGGCTCCACGGCGCAGTACTTTGACACCCGCGCAGCGGTGGATTCCATTGAGCCTGGCGCTTACGCCAAGCTGCCCTACACCAGCCGCATCTTGGCCGAGCAATTGGTGCGCCGCTGCGACCCGGCGGCGCTGGCTGATTCGCTCAAGCAGCTTATCTACCGCAAGCGCGATTTGGACTTTCCCTGGTATCCCGCCCGTGTGGTGTGCCACGACATTCTGGGGCAGACGGCGCTGGTGGATTTGGCCGGCCTGCGCGATGCCATTG
>CAZMMM010000307.1:0-2990 GCA_964567385.1 uncultured Comamonas sp. | reverse complement strand
ACCCAGTAGCGCCCCAGGCTTTGCGCCTGCCCCATAAGGGAGTCGCGGCCATAGACTTGGCTGGCCATCCACTGGGTTTTAACGCGGCGCAGCTCGGCGTGTTGTACGCCTTCCTTGGCGATGCGCTGGATTTGCGCCCGCAGGCCGTCTTCCAGTTGCTGGCTGCTTTTGCCTTCGGCGGGAGTGCCCATCAGGTAGAACACGCCGGGGCCGCGCCCCATGACATCTGCGCCGCTGCTGGCGCTGTCGGCCAGGCGGGTTTGTACCAGGCTGCGCTCCAAGCGTGCGCCGCTATAGCCATCGAGTAGGGCAGAGAGCACCAGCAGCGCCAGTGCGTCCTGGTCTTCCTCGCTGGGTTGCTGCATGTCGGCCAGACGCAGGGCGGGCACTTTCCAGGCCATAGCCAGATAGGCTTGCTTGGCGGGCTGCGCTACTTGCAGGCGCTTGCTGCCTAGTTGCGCTGGCTCGGTGCGGGGCTTGCGCTCGGGTAGGGCTTGGCTGGGGATTTGGCCGTAGGTTTGCTGCGCCCATTGCAGCACTTGCTGCGGCTGGACATCACCGGCAACGACAACCGCCGCGTTATTGGGCGCATACCACTGACGGTAGAAGGCGCGGGCATCCTCGGGGGTGAGGCTGTCCAGGTCGCTCATCCAGCCCACAATCGGGCGGCGGTAGGGGTGGGCGGCGAAGAGGTTGGCCTGCAAATGCTCCATCAGCAGGGCGCGGGGGCGGCCTTCGGTGCGCATACGGCGCTCTTCTTTGACCACTTCCAGTTCTTTGGCAAATTCTTCATCCGGCCATTGGTTGTGGGCAAAGCGCTCGGCCTCCATACGCATCACATCGGGCAGGCGCTGGGCGGGCACTTGCTGGTAATAACCGGTGTAGTCGCGGCTGGTGAAGGCGTTTTCCTGCCCCCCCAGCGCGGCCACGCGGCGCGAGAATTCGCCCGGTGGCAGCGCTTCAGAGCCTTTGAAGAGCATGTGTTCCAGTACATGCGCCACGCCAGACTGGCCATCCACCTCGTCCATAGAGCCAGTGCGCAGCCATAGCATGTGGATGGCGGTGGGCGCTCGCCGCTCGGGCAGCACAATCAGCTCCAGGCCGTTGGACAGGGTATAAGTCTGGGCTTGGGGGGCGCTGGCCTCAACCGGGGCGCTTGAAGCCGTGGCTTCGGTGGCTAAGGGCGGCTGGGCGCTGCTGGCGGGTGTTGTATTCTCTGCCAGTGCAGTCAAGCAGCAGGCACTACACAATAGAGAGAGTAAAGCTTTCATCGAAAACAAGCTCCGGTTGGAGACCTCCCCCTTTAGGGGAATAATCTGGTTGAGGGAGGGCGTAAGCGCTTCCAAGCCTTTTCGCCCGCTGATGGGCGTGGATTGAAACAAACATAAAATGGTGCGATTCTAAGAAGCGAGCAATGTTCAGTTTTCTCAAAAAAAAATCTCCAAGCCCAGAGCAGGCGGATACCCAGGCCAAAGATAGCCCCTCCACCAGCACCATGGGCAAACTGCGCTCCATGCTGGGCATGGGCGGCAGCGCAGAGCCAGGCGATAGCCTAGCACCCCCACCCCCCTCCACCAGCGAAGCAGCGCTACTGCCGCCAGCAGAAGGTATTGCCGTAGTAGATGCGGCAGAACATGCTTTCAGCCCCGAGCCGCAAGCCAAGCCCCAGCTTGATGGGGATGCGGCGGATACAGATGCTGCCCGCCAAGGCTGGATGCAGCGCCTCAAGCTGGGTTTGCGCAAAACAGGCAGTAGCATCACCAGCGTATTTACCGGCACGCAGATTGATGAGCAGCTCTACGAAGAGCTGGAAGACGCGCTCTTGATGGCCGATGCCGGGGTGCAGGCCACGCAATACCTGCTGGATGATTTAAAGCGCCGCGTTAAAGAGGCCAAGGCTACCGAGCCAGCCGCCGTCAAAGGCTTGCTGATTGAGGCGCTGACCGATTTGCTACGCCCCCTGCAAAAGCCCCTGGCAATTGGTGCGCAACAGCCCACCGTCATCATGGTTGTGGGGGTGAATGGGGCGGGCAAGACCACCTCCATTGGCAAGCTCACCAAATACTTGGCCGACCATGAGCAAACCGTGCTGCTGGCCGCTGCCGACACCTTCCGCGCCGCTGCCCGCGAGCAGTTGGGCGTATGGGCGACGCGCAACACGGTAGAAATCGTCAGCCAAGCGGGCGCAGACCCAGCAGCGGTGAGTTTTGATGCCGTCAGCGCCGGCAAATCGCGCCAGCGCGACGTGGTGCTGGTCGATACTGCCGGGCGCTTGCCCACCCAGTTGCACCTGATGGAAGAGCTGAAAAAAATCAAGCGCGTCATCACCAAGGCCGAGGGCAGCGCCCCGCACGAAGTGCTGTTGGTGATTGATGGCAATACCGGGCAGAATGCCCTGCACCAGGTCAAGGCGTTTGACGCTGCCCTGGGGCTGACGGGCTTGGTCGTTACCAAGCTGGACGGTACGGCCAAGGGCGGTGTGCTGGCCGCCATTGCCCAGGAAAACCCCGTGCCGGTGTACTTTATCGGCGTGGGCGAGCAGGTGCAGGATTTGCAAACCTTCCAGGCGCGTGAATTTGCCCAAGCCCTGCTAGCATAATGAGAGATAACGCCGCGCGCTCTGGCCACGTGCTGGGCGGCCATGGTCACTTAGATTCAACCTACTGAAGGAGTAAGACTGCATGTCTGCTAAACCCAACGCTACGACCGTAAGCGCCCCTGCTAAGCCTCAGTTGCCGGTGATGGCATCCTGCGCACCTGACCCCGCCACGGTGACCCATAACCCTGCCATTCGCAAAACACCTATGGACGTCAAGGTGCTGGCCAACTTGGCGCGTTGGACCAATTCGCTCTCCCCCATGTCCCTGGCCCTGGCTTCGATGGACTGGGCAGGCCATTTGGCACTAGCCCCGGGCAAGCGCCTAGAGCTGCTGAGCCTGGGCATGAACCAAATGCAAAACCTGTGGCTGGAAGCGTTGGGCGGTAAATCT
>CAZMMM010000306.1:0-2994 GCA_964567385.1 uncultured Comamonas sp. | reverse complement strand
TCAGGCTGCGGCCAGTTAAAGCCTGTGCCCTGCACCAGCATGACTTTGGTTTTTTCCAGCACTTCCAAGAAAAACGCTTGGTCGTCTTCAATGGGGTAAATCTCGGGGTCCAGGCGCGGGAACATATACAGCGCCCCCTGGGGCTTGACGCAGGACACGCCGGGAATGGCGTTAATCAGCTCATACGCCAAGTCGCGCTGCTCGCGCAGGCGGCCCCCCTCACATACCAAGTCATTAATGCTTTGGTAGCCGCCCAGTGCCGTCTGCACTGCCCATTGGCCGGGCACGTTGGCGCACAGGCGCATATTGGAGAGCATTTCCAGCCCTTCGATGTAATCCTTGGCGGGGCGCTTGTCGCCAGATACCACCATCCAGCCCGCGCGATAGCCGCAAGAGCGATAGGCTTTGGACAGGGAGTTGAAAGTCAGCGTCAGCACGTCGGTGGATAGGCTGGCCAGCGGGGTGTGCTGGGCATCGTCGTAGAGCACCTTGTCGTACACCTCGTCGGCAAAAATCACCAGGCCATGCTCGCGGGCAATTTGCACAATGCCCTGCAGCAGCGGTGTGTCATACAAAGCACCCGTAGGGTTGTTGGGGTTGATGACCACAATGCCCTTGGTGCGTGGGGTGATTTTGCTGCGGATGTCTTCCAGGCTGGGCATCCAGCCATTGGCCTCGTCGCACAGGTAATGCACCGGCGTGCCGCCCGAAAGACTGGCGGCAGCCGTCCACAGCGGGTAGTCGGGGGCGGGTAGCAGTAGCTCGTCGCCATCGTCCAGCAAGGCGTTGGTGGCCAGGGTAATCAGCTCGGAAGCGCCATTGCCCAAATAGATATCATCCAGGGTCACGCCCTTGATGCCCTGCCTTTGCGTCTCATGCATCACCGCTTTGCGGGCGGCAAAAATGCCCTTGCTGTCGGAGTAGCCTGCCGAGTTGGGCAGGTTGCGAATCATGTCCTGCTGCACTTCCTCGGGCGCATCAAAGCCGAATACCGCCAGGTTGCCGATGTTGAGTTTGATGATTTTGTGACCATCGTCCTCCATCTTCCTGGCCGCATCCATGATGGGGCCTCGGATGTCGTAACAGACATTGGCCAGCTTGCTGGATTTTTTCACGGTCTTCATAACGCCACTTGCCTTGCAAAACAGTTTGAACCTTATGCGGTACTGCAAAACGCTACCGCAGCCAAAACCTACAATTGGAACACAGTTCCCCCTCTTCCCGCCCCTAGCACGGCTAAGCACAGCCAACTACGACTCTATGCACAAGGAAAACAACCCATGAAATTTCAAGCCGAACGCGCTGATGGCATCCCTCTTGTAACCGGCTACGGCCCAGGCTGGCTGGCCGTGGATGGTGAAAAGCACCACAGCAGCACCCTGATTAGCACCCTGGGGCTGCTGCAAGACTGGGACTGCCCCGGCTTTAGCGCCTTAAATAGCACCCACCTAGAGGCACTGGCTGCTTTGTGCCAGGAGCATGGCATTGAGATATTGCTGCTGGGCAGCGGCCAGCAGCTGCGCTTTCCCCCCATGCAATGGCTGCGCCCTCTGGTGCAGCAGCGCATTGGCCTGGAGACCATGGATACCGCCGCAGCGCTGCGCACCTACAACGTTTTAGCAACAGAAGGCAGAAAAGTTTTGGCTGCTCTGATATTGGAGTGATTTTCGGGTAGTATCGGGACGGCCCTATCTCGCCATTGCATTTTTCATATAATATCGGCTATAATCGCGGGTTGCAGTACGAGGGGCAGGCACATAGCAAAATCAAAAGCCACTTCAGCCTCTCGTTTTTTCAGAACTAGACAAGAGAGATAGGCATATGGCGATTGTTGTCAACAAACCCCTTCCCGAATTTGAAGCAGTGGCAACCGGTGACGTTAAAGTCACCAATACCTCCCACAACGGTCAAATTTTGGTGTTGTACTTCTACCCCAAGGATCACACACCAGGCTGCACCACAGAGGCTTCTCAGTTCCGCGACCAGCATGCTGCGTTTGAAAAGCTGGGTGCTACCGTGTTTGGTGTCTCTCGTGACAACATGAAGTCGCACGACGACTTCAAAGCCAAGCTAGAGCTGCCCTTTGAGTTGATTGCTGACACCGAAGAAAAAATGTGCCACATGTTCGGCGTGGTGAAAAACAAAATCATGTATGGCAAAAAGGTGAAGGGCATTGAGCGCTCCACCTTCCTCATCAACCAAGACGGTGTGCTGGTACAAGAATGGCGTGGCTTGAAAGTGCTAGGCCACGTTGAAGAAGTGCTCAAGGCCGTAAAAGCCCTGAAAGCCTCTGCCAAGCAAGCGGTTGCCGCCTAAAACCAAAAAAAACCCTGAGGCCACTGCATAATGGGCTAACAGCCCTGTTGCACACTGGCCTAGCTTGCAAACAAAACTGCAAACTGCGCAATAAGCCGCCCGTGTTCACACAGAGGCGGCTTTTTTACGTCCCTGCCACTACAAAGAGACACACACCATGCCCCCCCTGCCCCCACCCCCCGCCCGCAAAGCCACCCGCCTTAGCGCTGAAGCGATTGCCAACGCTCCCACGGCGACGGTAAAAAAAGCTGCCAGCAAAAAAGCCTCCGCTGCCAGCAAGGCCAGCGCTGCCACCACCGCAGCAGCACAAAACTTGGCACAGATACGCTCTCAGGCCGCGCAAACAGCGTCCAACAAGCCGCTTGCCGCTAGCAATCCAGCAGCTGCCACCGTAGCAACAACGGCAAAAGTGGCTGCTAAAACAACCGCCACGGCAAAAACAGCGCTCAAAGTCGCAGCTAAAGCGCCCGTTAAAACTGCTGCCAAGGTCGCAGCGCAAAAAACTACCACGCCCCCATCCGTTGAAGCAGCAATTTCCCCCAGCGCCACAGCCCCAGCAGCCCATAAACCCAGCAAGCCCAGCCGACGCGGACAAAAACGCTGCCTATTTGTGCTCGATACCAACGTCCTGCTGCACGACCCCAGCTGCCTGTTTCGCTTTCAAGAGCACGACATCTT
>CAZMMM010000305.1:0-2998 GCA_964567385.1 uncultured Comamonas sp. | reverse complement strand
TCATTAAACAGCTTATAAAAATAAGTACAATAATACAAAAAAAAAATCTTTACAATAATACAAAAATACTGACATTAATACTTTTAGGAGGTTTATCGGCTTTTGGCCAAAAGAGACTCTTTTTCTGTTAAAAAACCCCGTATTCTTTCACATCTGCTGGCGCTATAGCAGCTAGAGGGATAAAAACGCCAAAAATTCTTAGGCAGTGCCGCCCTCTTGCTGGCACTGCCATTGGCTTAACCACTGCTCCAGCCACTGCCACAGCTGGGGTTGCAGGCTAAAGGCTACGTTGAAGCGCAACCAGCCCGTGGGCTGCGCATCTACAAAAAACAGGCGGCCTATGCCCAGCAATATCTGGCTTTGTACTGCCGCATCCACCATCACGGCGCTATCTTCAATCGCCGGGTGGCGCGCCCACAGGTACATGCCCTCACGCGGCTCGCAGTACAGCTCAAAACCCAGGTTTTGCAATTGTTGGGCAACAAAATCATGCGCTTTGGCCAGGCGCTCATGCAGGTGCTTTAAGTGCTTGCGCCAGCGCCCGTCGGTCACGACGTTCAGCATCAGCTGCTCGGCCACCTCAGAGCTGGTCAGCCCCGATAGCATCTTGAGCTGCACCAGCTGCTCCACCACCTGCGGATGCGCCAACAAATAACCCACGCGGAAGTTGGGCGAGATGGTTTTGGAATAGTTACCCAGGTAAATCACCCGCTGTAGCTGGTCCAGACTGGCCAGGCATAGTTGCTGGCCCGCATCCATATCGGCGTAGATGTCGTTTTCCACCACCATAAAGTCATGCTGGCTGGCCCATTGCAGCACCTGGTGCATTTGTGCCAGATTGACGCTGGAGCCTGTGGGGCTTTGCAGGCGCGGCTGGGTAAAAAAGGCCTTGGGGCGGTGCTCTTGCAGCAATTGCTCCAGCGCTGCCAGGTCATAGCCGGTGCGCGTGCGCGGCACGCCGACCAGGTGCGCGCCGTGGTTGCGCAGCAAGCTCATGAGGTTGGGATAGCCGGGGTCATCAATAAACACCGTCTCACCGGGCTGAATCAAGGCGCGTGTCACCAAATCCATGCCCTGGCTAGAGCCGTGGGTCAGCAGCACCTGCTGGCTTTGCGCCTGAATGCGCAGCTCCTGCACCAGGTTTTGCGCAATGAACTGGCGCAGCGCGGGCAAGCCCATGGGGTCGCCATAACCGCTTAATGTCAGCTCCTGCGTGGCCAGCTTGCGCAGCCCACGGCGAATGCCATCGGTAAACATCCAGTCATCGGGCAGCCAGCCACAGCCGGGAATAAGCGGCCAGTCGCGGTTTTCAAAAATCTGGCGCAGAAACCAGGCGGTATCAAATACGGGCTTTTCGCGCTCGGGGCTGGCATCGTCTTGCGCCAGCACAGCGCTACGGGTGATGAAGAAGCCGGCATTGGCGCGGCTATGTATCAAGCCCAGCGCCACCAGGCGGTCATAGGCTTCCACCACGGTAAAAACGCTGACCCCATGTTTGGCCGCAAAAGCGCGGATGGAGGGCAGCTTGCTGCCGGGCTTGAGGGTCTGCCCCTCAATCAAAGCGCGAATGCCCTCGGTAATTTGCGCCACCAGTGGGGTGGAGCCATCATGTCGCAATTCAAGCATAAGCTGCTGATTCAACCTTTTGCAAAGCGTAAAAATTCAAAAGAGGAAAGGCCAAAAACCGCTGATTATCCTCTCTAGGGTTTACCTGTAACGGTAGGCCATACAGCACAAGGCAAAACTGACAGGTGACAACTGTATATGGCAAGCGGCAGGGCAAGTTTTTAAAGTAACGCCATCTTGCAAAAACAAGAGCATCACCCTGCCCTAAACCCTGGATTTCGGAGATACCCGCCATGAATCAGCCCCAGCCCGCCTTTGCCACCCGCACCAACGAAGCCCTGATGGCCCGCCGCCATGCCGCCATGCCGCGTGGTGTAGGGCAGTCGCACAACGTCTTTATCGAACGCGCCAAAAATTCTGAAATCTGGGACGTGGAAGGCCGCCGTCATATCGACTTTGCTGGCGGCATTGCCGTGCTCAACACCGGCCACAACCACCCCACCATTACCGCCGCAGTGCAAGCCCAGGTCGAGCGCTTTAGCCACACCTGCTTTCAGGTAGTGGCCTACGAATCCTATGTAGAACTGGCCGAAAAACTCAACGCCAAGGCCCCCGGTAACGCCCCCAAGAAAACCATGCTGCTGAGCACCGGTGCTGAGGCGGTGGAAAACGCCGTCAAAATCGCCCGCGCCTTCACGGGTCGCCCCGGCATCATTGCCTTTACTGGCGCATTCCATGGCCGCACCAACCTGACTATGGGGCTAACGGGCAAGGTCGCGCCCTATAAAACCGGCTTTGGCCCCTTTACTGGTGAGCTGTTCCACGCCCGCTTCCCCAATGCCCTGCACGGCGTGAGTGTGCAGGACGCGTTGGACTCGGTGCAGCAACTGCTCAAGCACGATATTGACCCCGCCCGCACCGCCGCCTTCATTCTGGAGCCCGTGCAAGGCGAAGGCGGCTTTGTGCCCGCGCCCCAGGAGTTCATTGCTGGCCTGAAAGCCATTGCCGATGAGCACGGCATCCTCATCATTGCTGACGAAGTGCAAACCGGCGCAGGCCGTACCGGTACCTGGTACGCCAGCGAGCAATGGCCTGCCGCCCCTGACCTGATTACCACCGCCAAATCCCTGGCAGGCGGCTACCCCTTGGCCGCCGTAACAGGCCGCGCCGACATCATGGATGCGCCCATTGTTGGCGGTCTGGGCGGTACTTACGCCGGCAACCCTGTGGCAGTGGCCGCAGCCCTGGCCGTCATGCAAGTGTTTGAAGACGAAAAGCTGCTAGACCGCGCCCAGCACATTGGCCAGCGTATGCGCAGCCACCTAGAAGCACTGGCGCAAAAACACAAAGAAATTGTGGAAGTGCGCGGCCCCGGCGCAATGGTGGCCTTTGAAATCTGCAAGGATGGCAACCCCCAACAGCCCGATGCCGA
>CAZMMM010000304.1:2155-3003 GCA_964567385.1 uncultured Comamonas sp. | reverse complement strand
CCCCGGCACTATTGCCGTGCTACACGCCTGCTGCCACAACCCTACCGGCTATGACCTGACCGCCGCACAGTGGGATGAAGTCATTGCCGTGGTGAAGGCCGGGCAACTGATTCCCTTCCTGGACATGGCCTACCAAGGCTTTGGCCACGGCATTGCCGAAGATGGCGCAGTCGTCGGTAAGTTTGTAGAAGCGGGCTTGAACGTTTTTGTCTCCACCTCTTTTTCCAAGAGCTTTTCGCTATATGGCGAGCGCGTGGGCGCACTCTCGGTCGTCGCGAATGACAAGGAAGAGGCCAGCCGCGTGCTCTCGCAACTAAAAATTGCCATTCGCACCAACTACTCCAACCCGCCCACCCACGGCGGCGCGGTAGTCGCCAAAGTGCTCAACACCCCCGCCCTGCGCCAGCAATGGGAAGATGAGCTGGCCGCCATGCGCGTGCGCATTAAAGCCATGCGCCAGGCGCTGGTCGATGGCCTGAAAGCCGCTGGCGTGCAGCAAGACATGTCTTTCATGATTGAGCAGATTGGCATGTTCAGCTACTCCGGCCTGAGCAAAGAGCAAATGCAGCGCCTGCGCAGCGAGTTTGGCGTTTACGGCACCGACACAGGCCGCATCTGCGTAGCGGCCTTGAATAGCCAGAACATTGGCTATTCTTGCCAGGCGATTGCCCAGGTGATGCAGGCTTGATACGCCAGCCCACATCGTTAAAGGTAAAAGCCGCTTGCCACCAAGCGGCTTTTTTTATGCGGCTTAGTTTTCACGCTAACAGGCCGATAAGGGGATAAGCCTTTTTGCCATCCAGCCTTGTCAGCCGGTCTTTCAGCGAGCGTCCAGCATGTCTATCCAA
>CAZMMM010000304.1:0-2145 GCA_964567385.1 uncultured Comamonas sp. | reverse complement strand
GCAGACCGCGTATGCCCGCCCTCAGCCTACTCTGCGTCCCAGTGCAATGGCAGCCATAGCGGCTGATAGCACCAGCACCACAGCCAGCCCTGCAACGCCCGAAGAGCCTAGCGCCCACATACACCTCTCGCCAGAAGCTTTACAACATCTACAAGCGGGCGGCAGCAGCGCCCCCGCTCAGGAGGCCGAAATGCCCGATGCGGTGGAAAAGCTGCTGGAACTGATTCGCCAACTCAAAGAGCAGCTAAGCGAACTGAGCCAAAGCCTGCAAGCCCTGATGGCTGACACCAGCCTCACCCCCGAAGACCGCGCCCTGCAAGCCCAGCAGCTGCAAGGGCAAATGCACTCTGTGAACGGGGCGCTGGCCACCGCCATGGGGCAGCTGCTGAAGCTGATGAAAGAGATAGAGCTATCGCAAGAGCAAAGCACCACAGTGGCCAGTTTGCTGGGTTGAATGGGTTCCTTGGGCGGGTGCACTGTTTAGCACAGGCGTTTGCTACCAAAACTGCTACCAGTAGGGGGTAAGCCCAAGCATAAAAAAATCCCTGCAAGCTGTTGACTTACAGGGATTTTTCGTGTTCTGGCGGAGAGGGTGGGATTCGAACCCACGGTAGGCTTGCACCTACGCCTGATTTCGAGTCAGGTACATTCGACCACTCTGCCACCTCTCCGCATTGTGGAATTCGCGATTCTAGCAGTGTTTTGAGGCTTTCTTGGGTTTGGACGCTTGGTTTCTTGGCTTATGCCTCAATGCGTTCCTTGCCGCCCATGTAAGGGCGCAGCGCCTCGGGCACGGTAATGCTGCCGTCGGCGTTCTGGTAGTTTTCCAGCAGGGCGACCAGGCAGCGCCCCACGGCCAGACCAGAGCCGTTCAGGGTGTGTACCAGTTCATTCTTGCCTTTGGCGTTCTTGAAACGCGCCTGCAAGCGCCGCGCCTGAAAATCTTCGCAGTTGGAGACGGAGCTGATTTCGCGGTACTTGTCCTGGCCGGGCATCCACACTTCCAGGTCATAGGTTTTGGCCGCGCCAAAGCCCATATCGCCGGTGCATAGGCTCATCACGCGGTAGGGCAGGCCCAGCTTTTGCAGAATGGCTTCGGCGTGGGCGGTCATGGCCTCCAGCGCTTCGTAGCTTTTTTCGGGGTGGACGATTTGCACCATCTCCACCTTGTCAAACTGGTGCTGGCGAATCATGCCGCGTGTATCGCGCCCGTGGCTGCCCGCTTCGGAGCGAAAGCAGGGCGTGTGCGCCGTTAGCTTTAGGGGCAAATCGGCCTCGGCCAGTACGGTATCGCGTACAAAGTTGGTCAAGGGCACTTCGCTGGTGGGGATGAGGTAAAGGGCGGTGTGGTCGGGCACAGGCTCGCCCTCTTGCCCGCCTTTTTTGGCAGCGAACAAATCGCCCTCAAACTTGGGCAACTGCCCTGTGCCTTGCAGCGATTCGGCGTTGACGGCGTAGGGCACATAGCACTCGGTATAGCCATGCTCTTCGGTCTGCACATCCAGCATGAATTGCGCCAGTGCGCGGTGCAGGCGGGCTATGCCGCCGCGCATCACCGTAAAGCGTGAGCCAGATAGCTTCACCCCCATTTCAAAATCCAGCCCCAGCGGCTCGCCCAGCGCTACGTGGTCTTGCACGGGGAAGTCGAAGGCGCGTGGCTCGCCCCAGCGGCGTACCTCTTGGTTATCGTCCTCGCTGCTGCCGATGGGCACGCTCTCATGCGGCAGATTGGGCACGGCCAGCAGCAGGGCTTGCAGCTCGTGCTGAATACTTTCCAGGCGGGTGGCCGAGGCATCCAGCTCGTCTTTGAGGGCGGAGACTTGTGCCTTGGCAGCCTCGGCAGCGTCTTTTTCGCCCTTGCCCATGAGCTGACCAATCTGTTTAGAGATTTGGTTGCGCTGGGCTTGCAGCTCTTCAGTGCGGGTTTGGATGGTTTTGCGCTCGGCCTCCAAAGCGCTGTAAGCCTCTACGTTCAGGAAAGGCTGGGGGTTTTTACGTGCCTGCAAACGCGCAATGGCGCTATCGAGGTCTTTGCGCAGCAAGGAAATATCTAGCATGGTGGAGAAAAAAGGGGGGAGAAGAAGAAAGCCCTCAATTGTGCCGCGAATGGCTGGCTTGCCTAGCCAGCGGGCTAACATTGCCGTG
>CAZMMM010000303.1:0-3004 GCA_964567385.1 uncultured Comamonas sp. | reverse complement strand
TTGAAACCCGCGTGATTGAATACCAAACGGGGGGGGCGTTGAGCTGGGATTGATGCCCCCGCCCCACTAACACCCCATTCCATTCGGGAAGGGAAGCCCCAGCAGCCAGCACTGGCGTGGCGGCTTCCCGATATAGCCGATACAGCCAACATGGCGACAGCAAACAGGTAGAAAACGAGGCAGGTGCGCATGAGCTCCATCGAACAACAATTCTTCAACGACCTGGAAAAGAAACTTTGGACGGCTGCCGACAAGCTGCGCTCCAACCTCGATGCGGCGGTTTACAAGCACGTGGTGCTGGGTCTGATTTTTTTGAAGTATGTCTCTGATGCTTTTGAAGATCGCCAGCGCGAATTGCGTGAGCAGTTCACCAATCCGCAGCACGACTACTACATGGAGCCTCAGGAATACGGCGGCGCAGGCACGCCGGAATATGAAGAAAACCTGGCTTACGAACTAGAGCAGCGCGACTACTACACCGAGAAAAACGTCTTCTGGGTTCCGCAAGAAGCCCGCTGGCACACCCTGCGCGACTGCGCCCAACTGCCGCCCGGCCAAGCCCTACCCTGGAACGTGCCAGGCAAAGATGTACCCGAAAAAATGCGCTCTGTCGGCTGGCTGATAGACAACGCCATGGAAGCCGTCGAGCGCGAAAACGCCCGCCTGAAAAACGTGCTCAACAAAGACTTTGCCCGCACGCAAATTGACTCGGGCAAGCTGGGCGAGTTGATTAGCCTGTTCTCTGACACCGACTTTGCCGCCAAAGCCTACAAAGGCCAGCCCCTAAGCCTGCAGTCCAAAGACATCCTCGGCCACGTCTATGAATACTTCCTCGGCCAGTTCGCCCTAGCCGAAGGCAAAAAGGGCGGCCAGTACTACACGCCCAAATCCATCGTCACGCTGATTGTGGAAATGCTCCAGCCCTTCCAAGGCCGCGTGTACGACCCGGCTATGGGTTCCGGTGGCTTTTTTGTGCAAAGCGAGGAATTTATCGAACGCCACACAGGCCACAGCCATATCCAGCAGCGCAAAAGCGACATCAGCGTTTACGGCCAAGAAAGCAACCCCACCACTTGGCGCTTGGCCGCCATGAATATGGCGATTCGCGGCATTGACTTCAACTTTGGCAGCGGCGCGGCAGACACCCTACTCAACGACCAGCACCCCGACCTACGCGCCGACTTCGTCATGGCCAACCCACCCTTCAATATGAAGGAATGGTGGAGCGAGAAGCTGGCCAACGACCCGCGCTGGATGGCCGGCACACCGCCGCAGGGCAATGCCAACTTCGCTTGGCTGCAACACATGCTGCACCACCTCGCGCCCACAGGCAGCATGGCGCTGCTGCTGGCCAACGGCTCTATGAGCAGCAACACCAACAACGAAGGCGAAATCCGCAAGCGCCTGATTGAAGACGACTTTGTGGAGTGCATGGTGGCGCTGCCCGGCCAGCTTTTTACCAATACGCAAATCCCGGCCTGCATCTGGTTTCTTACCCGTGATAAGCGCAACGGCTTGGCACTAAACCAAGCCAAACGCGACCGGCGCAGCGAGTTTCTATTTATGGATGCCCGCCAACTGGGCTATATGAAAGACCGCGTGCTGCGCGATTTCACCCCGGGCGACATCCAGAAAATCGCCAGTACCTTCCACGCTTGGCAGTTGGGTGAAGGCTATGAAGATGTACCGGGCTTTTGCTACAGCGCCACGCTGGATGACATCCGCAAGCATGAGCATGTGCTTACACCGGGGCGCTATGTGGGCGCGGCAGAGCAAGAAGACGATGGCGAACCCTTTGCCGACAAAATGCAGCGGCTCACCGCGCAACTGGCGCAGCAGTTTGCCGAGAGCGCCCAGCTGGAAGATGCGATTAAGACAAATCTAGCGGGGTTGGGGTATGCGCTTTAACAACAGCCCCCTTTGGCAGGAAATCCAGCGCGGCGAAAACAAAACCCTGGAGTTCAAGCGTGAGCTGCCTAAAGGGGAACAACTGGCCAAAACGCTGATAGCGTTTGCCAACACCAGCGGCGGCAAGCTAGTGATTGGCGTGGACGATCAGCGCCAGATTGTCGGCATCCAAGGCGATGAGTTTGAGCTGATGGATCAAGTGGCCTCTATGGTGCATAGCCAGTGCTTTCCCACCCTGCTGCCCAACATTTACCTGGAAACTCTGCACCAGCAAACCTTGCTGGTGGTGCAGGTAAGCCGTGGCAGCCAACTACCCTACTACCTGAAAAGCAAAGGCCGAGATAGCGGCAGCTTTGTGCGCATCGGCGCAAGCAACCGCCCAGCCAGTTTGGACATGATTCACGAACTGGAGCGCCAGCGCCTGAACCAAAGTTTTGACGAACAAGCCTCTTGGGAGGCGGAGTTAGAGCAACTGGATTTGACCCCCTTGCACCAGGCCTTTGCACAGCATGGCAAAACGCTGGATACACAGCGGCTCTACAGCCTCAAACTCATCAAAAAAGAGCATGACCAGGTGCGCCCCACCCACGGGCTGTTGATTTTGCTGGGTCACTACGAGCATGTAGAAATGAAATGCGCCCGCTTCAAGGGCAGCAATATGACGGTATTTTTGGACAAAAAAGAATACCGTGGCGACCTGTTTCAGCAACTGGTTCAGGCGGAAATTTTCATCAAAAACCACCTGCACTTGAAAGCCGAAATCCTCGGCCTGCAACGCACCGAAACCTACGAACTCCCCATCCCCGCCATTCGTGAGGCATTGCTCAACGCTGTTATCCACCGCGACTACAGCAATTTTGGCCGCGACATCAAACTGGGCATTTACGACGATTGCGTCAACATCGTCTCCCCCGGCGGCCTGCCCAACGGCATCACCCTGGAAGAAGCCCGGCGAGGCCGCTCAGAAATCCGCAACAAAGTTATCGCCCGCGTGTTTCGTGAGCTGGGCTATATCGAACAATGGGGCAGCGGCATCGCTCGCATCCTTCAGCTTTGCCAGCAAGCGGGAACGCCTGAGCCGGTATTGAAGGAAACC
>CAZMMM010000302.1:0-3006 GCA_964567385.1 uncultured Comamonas sp. | reverse complement strand
AAGTGCTGGTGGTCGGCAACCCCGCCAACACCAACGCCTACATCGCCATGAAGTCCGCACCTGACCTGCCCGCGAAAAACTTCACCGCCATGCTGCGCCTGGACCACAACCGCGCTGCCTCCCAACTGGCTGAAAAAGCCGGCTTCAAAGTGGGCGACATTCGCAAGCTCACCGTGTGGGGCAACCACTCGCCCACCATGTATGCCGACTACCGTTTTGCCACCGTCAACGGCGAATCGGTCAAAGACAAAATCAACGACCAGGAATGGAATGCCAACGTCTTCCTGCCCACCGTGGGCAAGCGCGGTGCGGCCATCATTGCGGCGCGTGGCCTGTCTTCTGCTGCCTCGGCTGCCAACGCCGCTATCGACCACATGCGCGACTGGGCGCTAGGCTCCAACGGCGAATGGGTCACCATGGGCGTACCTTCGCAAGGCCAATACGGTATTCCTGAAGGCGTGGTGTTCGGCTTCCCCTGCACTACCGAAAACGGTGAGTACAAAATCATCGAAGGTCTGGAAATTGATGCCTTCTCGCAAGAGTGCATCAACAAAACCCTGGCCGAGCTCGAAGGCGAGCGCGACGGCGTGAAGCACCTGCTGTAAGCCACCCCCGCCAAGCGCAGCACCCAGGGCCACAAACCTAAGTGCTGCGCTTACCCCTAGGAGCCATGCTGCAGCCCCTCAGGCCCCCAAGGCCAGGTGCTGCACCATTGTTTCTACACCCACCTTAGCCGACACCCTAGCGCCGGTCATGACCACCAAGCCCCACCCTAAAGACGTTCTGCTGGGCGCACAAGCTGCCGCCCCCGCTCTGCCGGTGTGCGACCACTACAGTGGCACACCAGAGCGCATGCAAAAAAGCCTGGCTTTGCAGGCGCAAATGACCGCTGAACTAGGGCGCTGTGTATTTGATGTCACCCTAGACTGCGAAGACGGCGCTGCTGTAGGCCAAGAAGCTGCCCACGCCAACTTAGTGACCCAGCTGGTACGCCAAGCCCATGCTGACAACCCAGCCGCCCGCACCGCCGTGCGCGTGCACCCGCTAGAGCACCCAGCGTTTGCCGAAGACGTGGCGCGCATTGTTGGCCAAGTAGGAGGCCTGCTCACCCACCTCATGCTGCCCAAAGTGGAAAGCGTCCAGCAGCTTGATTTGGCCGCGCGCGCCCTAGATATGGCGGGTGCGCCCAGCCTGCCCCTGCATGTGCTGGTGGAATCTCCCGCCGCCGTACACCACGCCTTTGACATTGCCGCCCACCCCAGGGTGCAAAGCATCAGCTTTGGCCTGATGGATTTTGTCTCTGCCCACGGCGGTGCCATCCCGGCCAGCGCCATGGGGGCGCAAGGCCAATTCACCCACCCATTGGTGCAGCGCGCCAAGCTAGAGATTGCCGCCGCCTGCCACGCTCATGGCAAAGTACCCTCGCACTGCGTCGTAACAGAGTTTGCCGATACCACCGCCTTGGGCGAAGCCGCACACCGCGCTAGCCAAGAGTTGGGCTACACCCGCATGTGGAGCATCCACCCCGCGCAAATTCGCCCCATCGTAGCCGCCTTTGCCCCCCAGGCCGATGCGGTGCAAGAGGCGGCAGACATTTTGCTGGCCGCACAAGCCGCACACTGGGCCCCCATCAACCACCAAGGTGTGCTGCATGACCGCGCCAGCTACCGCTATTACTGGCAGGTATTGCAACGCGCAGCACAAACCGCCCAGGCTTTGCCCGACAATGTGGGGTTCTGGATTGCCTAGTCAAAAAGCCTGTGCAACCAGAGCATCTCTGATATGGAGTCTTTGGAACTTGTACCGTATGAAACACCTGATTGCTTCCTTCCTGCTCGCGGCCCCCGCACTGGGCCTTGTACTGCCCCTAAGCGCACAAGCAACCCCAGCTACCGCCAAAAAACCTGCGGCCAAGGTGACTGCAAAAGCACCCGCTAAAAAAGCCGCTGCAAAAAAACCAGTCGCCAAAAAAACCACAGCAGCTAAAACAGCAGGTGTTGCTGCCGGTGCTGGCGCAGCAGCAGCGGCTGCCCTGGCCCTGCAACCTCTGGATGCTGACGCCTTAGCCATTGCCCAGCGCGTTCACACTGGGCGCATTGGCTGCGAGCTGGGCCAGCACGTCAACGTCCACGCTGATGAGCAAAACCCTGGCTACTTCAAAGTCAGCGGCTCCGGTTTTAACTTTCACATGAACCCTGTCGCTACTAGCACTGGAGCCGTGCGCCTGGAAGACAGCCGCGCTGGTGCAGTCTGGCTGCAAATTGCCAACAAATCCATGCTCATGAACCAAAAAGTAGGCAAGCGCTTAGCCGACGAGTGCATGAGCCCCGAGCAAATGCAAGTGGCCGAGGCCATTCGGCTCAACCCGCCCAAAAGCCTGCTGGAAGGCATTGGCGGACAGTAAGCCCCCTCCTCCCTTTCACCTTTCTTTTCATTGACCTTTTGGAGAAAAATATGCTGCAAGCCTACCGCGCACACGTTGCTGAACGCGCCGCCTTGGGTATCCCGCCCCTGGCGCTGGATGCCAAGCAAGTGGCCGATTTAGTCGAACTGATTAAAAACCCACCCGCTGGCGAAGCCGAATTCCTGCTAGACCTGCTCACCCACCGCATCCCCCCCGGCGTGGACGACGCTGCCAAGGTCAAAGCCAGCTTCCTGGCCGCCGTAGCACACGGCGACATCAAGGTGGAGCTGATTAGCAAAGCCAAAGCCACCGAGCTGCTGGGCACCATGGTAGGCGGCTACAACGTCCACCCCCTGATTGAACTGCTGGACGATGCAGAAGTTGCCCCAGTGGCCGCCGAAGCGCTGAAAAAAACCCTGCTGATGTTCGACTTCTTCAACGACGTGGCAGAAAAAGCCAAGGCCGGCAACGCCAAGGCCAAGGAAGTCATGCAAAGCTGGGCCGACGCCGAGTGGTTCACCAGCCGCCCCGAGGTCGAGAAGAAGATCACCGTCACCGTCTTCAAGGTGCCCGGCGAGACCAATACCGACGACCTGTCGCCT
>CAZMMM010000301.1:0-3021 GCA_964567385.1 uncultured Comamonas sp. | reverse complement strand
TGGATGGTTCCCCTGTGGGGCGGGAAATTGTGTCAAGCAACGGTAAATGGGGTAAACGAAGTAAAGGCGGGCAAGCCGCGCAGGGCTTGGCGGGCATTGGCGGTGGTGGCGCTGGCTAGCGCTTCCAAGCTGATACCGCGCAGCTGTGCCAGCACTTGGGCGATGCGCGGCAGCTCGGCACTGGTGTTGCGCCCCTGGGGCTGGCCTTGGCTGCGCTCTTGGGCGCTGCGGTAGAGCCACTGCGGGGGAATATCTGGGGCATCAGTCTCTAGCACCAGGCTGTTTAGGGGCAGGTCTTGCGCCAGCTGGCGCAGTTTGCTGGCGCGTTCGTAGGTGATAGCACCGCCAAAGCCCAGCTTAAAACCCTGCTGGATGAACTGTGCCGCCTGCTGGGCGCTGCCGTTAAAGGCATGGGCTATGCCACCGCGCACTGGGCGTTGGCGCAGGGTGTGCAGCAGGGCATCACTGCTGCGGCGTACATGCAGGATGACGGGCAGCTCAAACGCCCGCGCCAGGGCAATTTGCTGCTCGTAAAACCAGGTTTGCCGTGCTCTGGCTTCTGGGGTGCAAAGTGCAGGTACAAAAAAGTCCAGGCCAATCTCGCCTACGGCTACCAGCCGTGGGTCTCGGCGCTGCTGGGCCAGGAGCTGGCGCAAGGCGGTAATGTCATCTTCTTGCGCCTGTGGGGTGTAGAGCGGGTGGATGCCCAGGGCGTAGCTATCACCTGTTTGCGCTGCAAGGTCAATCACGGCCCGCCAGTTGGCGCGTTCTACGGCAGGGATGACGCAATGGCCAACGCCCACGGCCTGCGCGGCGGCGCGTGTGGCCAGGCGGTCAGGGGCAAACTCAGGCGCGTCCAGGTGGCAGTGGCTGTCTATCCAGAGGGGGGGCATGGGTGTTTTCAGGCCTCGCTGAGTGCCAGGGTGGTGTGGGCTTTGCTCAGGGCCTCAATACTGCGCTCCAGGATTTGCAGGGCGGATACCTCGCAGGTGGTGGCCAGCTTTTTGCTGGTTTCGGCTTGCTGCTGCTCGGTGGATTTGACCAGGTTCAGGGCATGCAGATAAATGCCCTCCTGCCCCAGTAAAGCGCTTTCGATGGCCGGGGGCAAGGGGGTTTCTTTGAGCAATTGCTCCAATGGGTGGCCGATGAGTAAATCCAGCATGGAAAACAGGCCCAGGATAAACAGCTCGTCCTTGTGGTCGGGTATCAGACCAACGCCTGCCAGGCTTTCCAGGAAGAAGGCGCGGGTGAGGGCTTGCTCCGTCAGCAGGCGCTCTTTGAAGCCTGCCTGCTTGATATCAAACAGTAGTAAAGACAGCCAGCGGTAGCAGCGCTCGCGCCCCAGAATCAAAATGGCCTTATCAATGGTCAGAATAGGCGTTTGCAGGCCAATGGCAGGTGAGTTGAGGTAGCGCAGCAGCTTGAAGGTCATTACCGGGTCTGCGGTGATTTGGTCGGCAATGACCTTTAGCTCTTCGTCGGTGCGCAGCAGATTGAGCAGTTTGAGGGCTAGGACGCGGTTGATATCGCTCTTGGGCGGGTGCCAGTTCTCGCGACTGGTGACGAAGCTGCCAACAAAGTAATCAAAGCCGCTTTCGTAGCACAGATTGAATTCGTCAAAGCTGTGCAGCTCTTGGGCCAGTAGCTCTAAGCGCTTTTGCTGTGGATTGCGGCGGCTGCTGAGGGCTTTGCGCAGGTTGTTGATTTCGCGGCCATCAAAGCTGGAGGTTTGCAGTTGCACAAAATCTGCCTGAATCGCTAGCTGGGCCAAGCTGGGATGGTGCTCGGCCATTTGCTTTTTATGCAGCACCCAGCCATAGGTAAAGCCTTTTTGCTGCAGGGCCTTGAGTTTGGTTTGAAGGCTGGCCAAGTCCAGGGGCTGCCTACCCCCAGGTTTGAGCATGAGCACTGTGTTCTCAGGCGGTAGCTTGTGAATCAGGGGATTGTCTAAAGAGGCGGGCGAGAGATTGACAAATGCCAGCCGGTGGCCCAAAAGGCTATGAATGTTCAAAGAGGCCAAGCTGCGCAGCAAGGCATCATCGTAGGCGCGTAGCAGCGCGTTTTGCCGGCCTTGCAAGCGGGTTTGCACGCCTTCTTGCAGGTCAAAGATATAGCCTGCGATTTGTTCTTTGCGGTTGAGTACAGGCTCGCGGCAGACGAAGGAGGCAGCGGTATCTGGCCCCAGGGCAGGGGCATTGGCAGGGCGGGCTACAGTTTTTTTATCCGCTGCTGGAGCACCAGTTTTAAGAGGGGCGAGCTGTTTGAGGGTTTCAAACTGCTGCTGCACCTCTGGCGTGGGGGCGGCCGCTTTGCCAGCATGGGCTGCAGTGCCAGAGGTTTTGCTGCGGAGGCCGAAAAGGCGGCGAAAAAAATCAAACATGGCTACTTCTTCATGCACTCAATTAATGGCCTGGAGGCGGTAGTGTGTCCGATTTTTTGCCGCTTTTAGCGCGATGAGGGGGGTGGACTACCCCCCACGACGCATAGCGTCGAAGAACTCACCGTTGTTCTTGGTCTCTTTCATCTTCTTGGTGACCAGCTCCATGGCCTCAATCTCGTCCATGTTGTACATGAACTGGCGCAGGATGCGGGTTTTTTGCAGAATTTCAGGAGCCAGCAGCAGTTCTTCGCGGCGCGTACCAGACTTGGATAGCTCAATGGCGGGGAAGACGCGCTTCTCGTACAGGCGGCGGCTGAGGTGAATCTCGCAGTTGCCCGTGCCTTTGAACTCTTCAAAAATCACCTCATCCATGCGGCTGCCGGTGTCAATCAAGGCGGTGGCAATGATGGTCAGGCTGCCGCCTTCTTCCACCTTGCGCGCCGCGCCAAAAAAGCGCTTGGGGCGGTGCAGGGCATGGGCATCCACCCCACCCGAAAGCACCTTGCCGCTGGAGGGCACCACGTTGTTGTAAGCGCGTGCCAGGCGGGTAATGGAGTCCAGCAGAATTACCACGTCTTTTTTCAGCTCGACCAGGCGCTTGGCGCGCTCAATCACCATTTCAGCGACGTGCACGTGGCGCG
>CAZMMM010000300.1:0-3025 GCA_964567385.1 uncultured Comamonas sp. | reverse complement strand
CCACCACTTCGATTTCTACGCGACGGTTTTGTGCGCGGCCTTCTTTGGTACGGTTGTCAGCCACAGGCTGCTTCTCGCCCTTGCCTTCGGTGTAAACGCGGCTCTTGTCGATGCCCTTGTTCACCAAGTAGGCTTTCACAGCAGCAGCGCGGCGCTCAGACAGCTTCTGGTTGTAAGCGTCAGAACCGATGGAGTCGGTGTGACCCACGGCGATGATAACTTCCAGATTGATACCTTGCACTTTGCCAGACAGGTCATCCAGCTTGGCTTTGCCTTCGGGCTTCAGAACAGACTTGTCAAAGTCAAAGAAGGCATCAGCAGCGAAGGTCACTTTGCTGGCAACAGCAGGTGCTGGTGCGGGAGCAGGTGCTGGTGCGGGAGCAGGTGCGGCTTCCACTTTTTGAACCAAAGCGCCGTCGCAGCCTTCAGCAGCGGTAGCAGGAGTCCAGTTGGCATCGCGCCAGCACAGCTCACCGGTGCCGTTTTGCCAGTTGTCAACTGTGTTACCGCCATCGGCAGCCTTGATTTGTGCGCCAGCGGCGGTGGCCAGAGCTGCGCCGGCAAATAGAATTGCCACTTGGTTGAGTTTTTTCATGATTCTCCTCTTGGGGATAAAGCCGCTAATGCGAAAAATGTGGACGTTATCAGTGACCATCACCAAAAACGCTACGTCTGATTGTGCCATAGGGCATGCGGTTGGTAAAAGTGCAAACCAAGGTCAACAGACCGAGGCTGCCATAATTTTAAACATGTGTGGCCAGACTGCAACAGTCCAATCCCTCTAAAATGCCACGTTCGACTCTGCCTGAAATGGCATCACTACAAATAGATTCATGACACAGTTTGCCAAAGAAACCCTGCCCATCAGCCTTGAAGAGGAGATGCGCCGCAGCTACCTTGACTACGCCATGAGCGTGATTGTGGGCCGTGCCTTGCCCGATGCGCGTGACGGCTTAAAGCCCGTGCACCGGCGCGTGCTGTTTGCCATGCACGAGCTGAACAACGACTGGAACCGCCCCTATAAAAAAGCGGCGCGTATCGTTGGTGATGTGATTGGTAAATACCACCCGCACGGCGACATCGCGGTGTACGACACCATCGTGCGCATGGCGCAAGATTTTTCCCTGCGCCATATGCTGGTCGATGGTCAGGGTAACTTCGGCTCGGTGGACGGTGACAGCGCTGCTGCCATGCGTTATACGGAAATTCGCCTGTCGAAAATCGCCCACGAGATGCTGGCCGACATCGACAAGGACACGGTAGATTTTGGCCCCAACTACGACGGCAGCGAGCAAGAGCCTCTGGTGCTCCCCACCCGCCTGCCTAGCCTGCTGGTCAACGGCAGCGCCGGGATTGCCGTGGGTATGGCCACCAACATCCCACCGCACAACTTGAATGAAGTGGTAGATGCCTGTTTGCACTTGCTGCACCAGCCTGAAGCCAGCATTGATGAGTTGATGGAAATCATCCCCGCCCCAGATTTTCCGACCGCCGGCATCATCTACGGCATTCAGGGCGTAAAGGATGGCTACCGCACAGGCCGAGGCCGCGTGGTGATGCGCGCCAAGGTGCATTTTGAAGATATTGACCGTGGCCAGCGCCAAGCCATCATCGTTGATGAGCTGCCCTACCAGGTGAACAAAAAGACGCTGCAAGAGCGCATGGCCGAGCTGGTCAACGAGAAAAAAATCGAAGGCATCAGCCACATCCAGGACGAGTCCGACAAATCCGGTATGCGCCTGGTGATTGAACTCAAGCGCGGCGAAGTGCCCGAGGTGGTGCTCAACAACCTCTACAAGCAAACGCAGTTGCAAGACACCTTTGGCATGAATATGGTCGCGCTGATTGATGGTCAGCCGCGCCTGTGCAATCTGAAAGACCTCATCAGCGTCTTTTTGCAGCACCGCCGTGAAGTCGTCACCCGCCGCACCGTGTTTGAGCTGCGCAAAGCCCGCGAACGCGGCCATGTGCTGGAAGGGCTGGCCGTGGCGCTGGCCAATATTGATGACTTCATCGCCATCATCCGCAATGCGCCCACGCCGCCCGTCGCCAAGGCTGCGCTGATGGAAAAATCCTGGGACAGCGCCCTGGTGCGCGACATGCTCACCCGCACCCGTGAAGATGGCGCTAGCGTCAACGCCGACGACTACCGCCCCGAAGGGCTGGAGCGCGATTATGGTATGCAGGCTGATGGTCTGTACCGCCTGTCCGACACCCAGGCTAGCGAGATTTTGCAAATGCGCCTGCAACGCCTGACCGGGCTGGAGCAGGACAAAATCGTGGCCGAGTACAAAGACATCATGGCCGTGATTGAGGATTTGCTGGACATCCTGGCCAAGCCCGAGCGCGTCTCTACCATCATTGGCGACGAGCTGCTGGCGCTCAAAGCCGAATTTGGCCAGACCAAGCTGGGCGCACGCCGCAGCGAAATTGAATACAGCGCCCAAGACCTTTCCACTGAAGACCTCATCACCCCCACCGACATGGTGGTGACGCTCTCGCATACCGGCTATATCAAGAGCCAGCCCCTGTCCGAATACCGCGCCCAAAAACGCGGCGGGCGCGGCAAGCAGGCCACGGCCACCAAGGAAGACGACTGGATCGACCAGCTCTTTATCGCCAACACGCACGACTGGATTTTGTGCTTCTCCAACCGTGGACGGCTGTACTGGCTCAAGGTGTGGGAAGTGCCATCGGGCTCACGCGGCTCACGCGGGCGGCCTATCGTCAACATGTTCCCCCTGCAAGAGGGCGAAAAAATCAACGTCGTGCTGCCGCTCACGGGCGAGATGCGCACCTTCCCCGACGACCACTATGTGTTTATGGCCACCAGCATGGGCACGGTGAAGAAAACGGCGCTGTCTGAATTTTCCAACCCGCGCAAGGTCGGCATCATCGCCGTTGGTCTGGATGAGGGCGACTTCCTGATTGGCGCAGCGCTGACCGATGGCGCGCATGATGTCATGCTGTTCAGCGACGGCGGTAAAGCTGTGCGTTTTGATGAAAACGATGTCCGCCCCATGGG
>CAZMMM010000299.1:1770-3030 GCA_964567385.1 uncultured Comamonas sp. | reverse complement strand
GGCATGTTGTGGTGCTCGGCCAGCCAGTAGCGGGCAAAGCCCAGGGCTTCGGCCTTTTGGGCCGTGGCTACGGCCAAATCCAGGGCGTGACGCACGCTGTGGCCTTGGCGCACATTCACCAAGTCCAGCATCGAAAGTTTGGGGTAGGGCGTAGTGCTCATCAGGCTCTCCTTTTAAACCGTGGCGGGCTGGGGTGCTTGCAGAAAGAGGCGGTAGGCGGGGTTGTCCGTCTCTTCCACCCAAGGGTAGCCCAGTTGGTTAAGAAAACGCTGCATCTGGGCGCTGTCTTGGGGCGGTACTTGCAGGCCAATCAGGATGCGGCCATAGTCTGCGCCCTGGTTGCGGTAGTGAAACAGCGAGATATTCCAATCAGGCTGCATCTGGCTGAGGAATTTGAGCAAAGCACCTGGCCGCTCAGGGAAGACGAAGCTGAGGAGCCGCTCATCACTGGCCAGGGCAGAGGCTCCGCCCACCATGTGGCGCAGGTGCTCTTTGGCCATTTCGTCCTTGCTCAAGTCCAGGGCTTCAAAGCCGTGGCTGCGAAAGGCTTGGGCAATTTGCTCGGACTCGCCCGGTGCGTGGGTGCTTAGGCCAACAAACACATGGGCGCAGGCGGCATCGCTGATGCGGTAGTTAAATTCGGTCACGCTGCGTGCGCCGCCGGGCAGCTCATCAATCAGCTCGCAGAAGCGGCGAAAGCTGCCGCGCTCTTCCGGTAGGGTGATGGCGAACAGGGCTTCGCGCTCTTCGCCTACGTCGGTGCGCTCGGCCACAAAGCGCAGGCGGTCAAAATTCATATTCGCACCGCAGAGGATGGCGGCGTAGGTTTCGCCCTCGGTCTTGTGCTTGGCCACGTATTGCTTGATGGCGGCCACGGCCAAAGCGCCCGCAGGCTCGACGATGGAGCGGGTATCGACAAACACGTCTTTGATGGCGGCGCAGACGGCATCGGTATCCACCACCATGTAGTCGTCCACCAGGTTTTGCGTGATGCGGAAGGTTTCCTCGCCCACCAGCTTGACGGCGGTGCCGTCAGAGAACAGGCCGACATCTGCCAGTTCCACACGCTGGCCTGCTTGGATGGATTGCAGCATGGCGTTGGAATCAGCCGTTTCCACGCCAATGACTTTGACCTCGGGGCGCACGGCCTTGATGTAGTTGGCTACGCCCGCAATCAGGCCGCCGCCGCCAATGGCGACAAACACCGCATCCAGGCGCGGGCTGCCCAGTTTTTGCAGTTGTTGCAGCATCTCCATGGCG
>CAZMMM010000299.1:0-1760 GCA_964567385.1 uncultured Comamonas sp. | reverse complement strand
CCCTGTTTTTCCTGCAAAACGACGGCGTGTTGATAGGCATCGGAATAGCTGTCACCCGCCAGCACGACTTCACCGCCCAGAGCGGCCACGGCATCAATTTTGAGCTGTGGTGTGGTCGTTGGCATCACGATGATAGCGCGGCAGCCCAGTTTTTTTGCGCCTAGCGCCACGCCCTGCGCGTGGTTGCCGGCCGAGGCGCAAATCACCCCGCGCTCTAATTGGCCTGGAGTGAGGTTGGCCATTTTGTTGTACGCCCCGCGTAGCTTGAAGCTGAAGACGGGTTGCTGGTCTTCGCGCTTGAGCAAGATGCGGTTGCCCAGGCGGCGGCTGAGGGTTTTGGCCAGCTCCAGGTCGGACTCAATCGCCACGTCATACACGCGGGCGTTGAGGATGCGGGTGAGGTAGTCAGCAGGCGTGAGCGCAGCAGCCTGGGTAGTGGGGGTAGCAGAAGCAGTCATGAAGGCCAAGCCTTGGGCAATGGTGAAAAACCCTCCATCAT
Organism: uncultured Comamonas sp.; assembly: GCA_964567385.1. Classification (GTDB taxonomy): domain Bacteria; phylum Pseudomonadota; class Gammaproteobacteria; order Burkholderiales; family Burkholderiaceae_C; genus Comamonas. Next base: position 1,261 of record CAZMMM010000299.1, on the reverse strand, counting down.
AGGCAGTTCAACTGCTTCGGTGCATGGCGTAGCAGGGCGCGAAGCCTGCCATCGTCAGAATGCACTGGCTACAGTGGGTGCGCCAGCAGCGCAAAAAAAAGCCCCAGTCGCAAGACTGAGGCTGTAAACCACCTGAGAGGGTGGAGGAGACAAACGGTGCGCTAGGAGGCTGTAACTTATCAATAGTTGGGCTACATTCCCAAGCGCTTGATGCGTATTGTAGGCGGGTTTATGTTGCGGTGCAACATGCTGCTGCAATGCTTCTCAATCTTTGACATTTTTGCGACAGCATAGAAAGGAAACCAGGGCTTATGGAATGCACAGTAAGTTGGACAGGCGCGGCGGGCACACGCTCGGCCATGGGATTTGTGGCGGAGACGGGCAGCGGCCATGTGCTGGCCATGGATGGCGCAGCCGATGAGCGCAACCCCAACAACGGCGGGCAAAACCTGGCGGCCAGGCCGATGGAGTTGCTATTGGCGGGCACAGGTGGCTGCACCGCTTATGACGTGGTGCTGATTTTGAAGCGTGGCCGCCATGATGTGCGTGGCTGCTCGGTACAGCTGCGCTCTGAGCGTGCTGAGACTGAGCCCAAGGTGTTTACGCAAATCCACATGCACTTTGTGGTGACTGGGCACAATCTGCCCGAGGCGGCGGTGGAACGTGCCATTGCCCTGTCGCACGAGAAGTACTGCTCGGCCAGCATCATGCTGGGCAAGACGGCGCAAATTACCACTAGCTTTGAGCTGCGCGCTGTAGAGGCTGCCTAAGCGCATCAGGCGTAAAAAGCACAAAAAAACCGCCACCCACGAATGGGAAGGCGGCATCAAGAAGGGGAGGGGATGCGGGTTTAGCGTTAAAGCGTATGGGTAGGCGCTAAACCTGCATATTCATAACGTCGGTGTAGGCTTGCACCAGACGGTTGCGCACGTGCAGCGTGGCTTGGAAGCCGACTTGCGCCTTCTGCATGGCTACCATGGTTTCTTCCAGGCTGACGGCGGGGTTTTCCAGCTGCACTTCGCGTTGCATGTGAGAGGAGTGGTTTTGCGCGGCGCTGACAGAGCGCAGGGCATTTTCTAAAACGGCGCCAAAGCCATGGGCCTGGGCTTCCGCCTCTTGAATGGGCTTGGTCAAGCGCTTGGCGGCATCGCTGGCGGGGTTGAGTCCTTGTAAAGCGCTTTGGGTGCTGTTGATGCGCAGGTCCATAGATGGCTCCCAATAAAAAATCAAAACATCTTGTAAACGAGAAACTGGGGGCAAT
>CAZMMM010000298.1:0-3043 GCA_964567385.1 uncultured Comamonas sp. | reverse complement strand
CAGGCTTTCGACATAGCGGCGCTGCCCCTCGGCGTACAAGGTGTCAAACGCCAAGCTGGATTTGCCTGAGCCAGACAAGCCCGTCACCACCACCAATTGGTTGCGTGGAATATCCACATCCAGATTGCGTAAATTGTGCGTACGCGCACCGCGCACCCGTATCAGGCGCTGGCCGAGGTAGGGGGCGCAATCGTCCAGAGGGTCTGGGGGGAAAGGGGCTTGGGCGGTCAAGGCGAGGGCTTTATGCAAGGGCGGAGGGAAGATGCAAGGGGGCGCAGCATCGTAACGGATACCGGGAAGTGTGGGCGGTGTGCCACCACCAGGGCAAGGGCCAGAGGGTAAAATCGCCCGCTTTGCCCCAAGGAGCGTTGCAGCGCCTGCCCTGTGTGTTCAAACACCAGTGGCAGCGTCAGGCTTGGGGCGGCGCTGGTCGCCAACTTCTTTTATCTGCATTAACGACGCTCACCTGTTTTGTCTGTGCTGTGTTTCTTTTACAGGTGGGCCCGAGATGACTGCTTCTAATCATTCCGCTGTTTTTGCTGCTGCAAACCCCGTTCCCCCCATGCGCTTATCTGGCCTGGAGCCGGTCTTGATTGACGACCGCAGCCTGTTCGTCAACGTGGGCGAGCGCACCAACGTCACTGGCTCCAAAGCGTTTGCGCGCCTGATTTTGAATGAGCAGTACGAGGAGGCGCTGTCCGTTGCCCGCCAGCAGGTAGAGAACGGCGCACAGGTGATTGACGTGAACATGGACGAGGCCATGCTGGACAGCAAGGCTGCCATGGTGCGCTTTCTCAACCTGATTGGCTCTGAGCCAGACATTGCCAAAGTGCCAGTGATGGTCGATAGCTCCAAATGGGAGGTGATTGAGGCCGGGCTGCGCTGCCTGCAAGGCAAGGGCATTGTCAACTCCATCAGCATGAAAGAAGGGGTGGAAGAATTCAAACACCACGCCAAGCTGATTAAGCGCTACGGCGCTGCGGCTGTGGTGATGGCCTTTGACGAAACCGGCCAGGCCGACACCTTTGAGCGCAAGATTGAGATTTGCGAACGCGCCTATCGCATCCTGGTGGATGAAGTGGGCTTCGCGCCTGAAGACATCATCTTTGACCCCAATATCTTCGCTGTGGCCACCGGTATTGAGGAACACGCCAACTACGCGGTGGACTTCATCGAGTCGGTGCGCTGGATTAAGCAAAACCTGCCTGGGGCCAAGGTATCGGGCGGGGTGTCCAACGTCAGCTTTAGCTTTCGCGGCAACGAGCCGGTGCGCGAGGCGATTCACACCGTGTTTCTGTACCACGCCATCAAGGCGGGCATGGATATGGGCATTGTCAACGCCGGCATGGTGGGCGTATATGACGACCTGGAACCCGAGCTGCGCGAGCGTGTGGAAGATGTGATTTTGAACCGCCGCCCCGACGCGGCAGAGCGCCTACTGGAAATTGCCGACGCAGCCAAGGGCGCGGCCAAAGACGACAGCAAGAAGCTGGAATGGCGCGGCACGCCCGAGAACCCCAAGACTGTGGGCGAACGCCTGTCCCACGCCCTGGTACACGGCATTACCGACTTCATCGTCGAAGACACGGAAGAGGCTTACCAAGCCATCGTGGTGCAAGGCGGTGGCCGCCCGCTGCACGTGATTGAAGGGCCGCTGATGGACGGCATGAACATCGTCGGCGACCTGTTTGGTGCGGGCAAGATGTTCCTGCCCCAGGTGGTCAAATCTGCCCGCGTAATGAAGCAGGCCGTGGCGCACCTCGTGCCCTATATCGAAGAGGAAAAGCGCCAGCAGCAAGCCGCCGGGCTGGACGTATCGAGCAAGGGCAAAATTGTGATTGCCACCGTCAAGGGCGACGTACACGACATTGGCAAGAACATCGTCACCGTGGTGCTGCAATGCAATAACTTTGAAGTCATCAACATGGGGGTGATGGTTCCTTGCCGCGATATTCTGGCCAAGGCCAAGGAAGAAAATGCCGACATTGTGGGGCTGTCCGGCCTAATCACACCCAGCTTGGAAGAGATGCAATACGTGGCCGGCGAGATGGACAAGGACGAGTACTTCCGCAGCCGCCAGACCCCACTACTGATTGGCGGGGCAACCTGCTCACGGGTGCACACCGCCGTCAAAATTGCGCCGCAGTACAACGGCCCCGTGGTCTATGTACCCGATGCCTCACGCAGCGTAGGCGTAGCCCAAAGCCTGCTGGGCGAGGGCAAATCCGCCTATCTGACCGAGGTGCAAGAAGACTACGAGCGCGTGCGCCAACTACACGCCCGCAAGAAAAAAACCGTGCTCTGGCCGCTGGACAAAGCCCGTGCTAATTTGCCCACTCTGGACTATGCGCCCATCACCCCCCGCGTACTGGGGCGGCGCGTATTCAAGAACTTTGACCTGGCCGAAATCGCCAAATACCTGGACTGGGGCCCCTTCTTCCAGACCTGGGACTTGGCCGGCCCCTACCCCGCCATTTTGGATGACGAAATTGTGGGCGTGGAAGCCCGCAAAGTCTTTGCCGATGGCCAGGCCATGTTGAAAAAAATCATCGAAGGGCGCTGGCTGACTGCCCACGGCATCATGGGCATCTTCCCCGCCAACCGCGTAGGCGATGACATCGAGTTCTACACCGACGAAAGCCGCAGCGAAGTATTGATGACTTGGTACGGCATGCGCCAGCAAACCGAAAAGCAGGTAGATGCCGAGGGCAATATGCGCCCCAGCCGCTGCCTGGCCGACTTTGTTGCACCCAAGGAAAGCGGCATTGCCGACTACGCCGGTATGTTTGCCGTGACCGCAGGCATTGGCAGCGAGAAGAAGGATTCATGGATGCGCTGGACGACTACAGCAACATCATGTTCAAAGGCTTGGCCGACCGCTTGGCCGAAGCCTTTGCCGAGTGCCTGCACGAGCGCGTGCGCAAAGACCTCTGGGGCTATGGCGCGGACGAAAATCTAAGCAACGAAGAGCTGATTGCTGAAAAATACCAAGGCGTGCGCCCCGCCCCCGGCTACCCCGCCTGCCCCGACCACACCGCAAAAT
>CAZMMM010000297.1:0-3044 GCA_964567385.1 uncultured Comamonas sp. | reverse complement strand
GTTCGATTCCCTTCACCCGCTCCAGCATTATTTTCAAATCCGCTTATTTAGCCCAAATAAGCGGATTTTTTGTTTCTACCCTAGCTGTAGCAATGGCTACAGCGTAGCCTGCACCAGAGCTTTGGTATACGGATGCAAAGGGCAGCGCAGCAGTTCTTCGACCTCCCCCTCCTCCACGATTTGGCCATCTTTCATGACCAGCACGCGGTGGGCCATGGCGCGCACTACATCCATATCGTGGGTAATGAGCAGATAGCTCAGGCCGCGCTGGTGCTGTAACTGCTGCAACAGGCTTAATACCTGCTTTTGGATGCTGACATCCAAGGCACTGGTCGGTTCATCCAGCACCAACACCTGTGGCTGTACCACCAAGGCGCGGGCAATGGCCAGGCGTTGGCGCTGACCGCCAGAGAACTCATGCGGATAACGGGCTAACAGCCCCGGAAACTGTGCAGGCTCTAGCCCCACCTCGGCCAGGACTTGAAGCACTTGGGTGCGCTGCTCTGCTGGGGGCAGATTGGGGTGATGCACACGCAAGCCCTCGCCCACAATTTCCTCAACCGTCAGACGCGGAGACAAGGCTGAGAACGGGTCTTGAAACACTACCTGTACCCGCTGGCGCAGCGCTTGGTTATGGGGGGTATTGCGTGTTGCGGGTTGCTGCCACGCCCGTCCCCCCACAGCCAAGCGCCCCTGGCTGGGCAGTAACCCTAAAACCGCCTGGGCCAGGGTGGATTTGCCAGAGCCAGACTCCCCCACTACCGCCAAAGTCTCCCCCTGGCGCAGGTAAAAGCTTGCCCCTTTGACGGCGACAAACTCCCCTTTGGCAAACCAGCCACGCACCCCCGGTAATCTGCTCGGATAGCTCACGCGCAAGCTTTGGGCGCTCAACTGCTGCGCTGCCGCATCCGTAACTACAGGCACATCACGGCTGGGGGTGCTGTCGAGCAATTGCTGGGTATAGGGGTGCTGTGCCTGGGCAAACAAGGCGGACACTTCGCCCTGCTCAACCAGACGGCCTTGCTGCATCACCGCCACGCGGTCGGCAAAGCGGCGCACCAGGTGCAAATCATGGGTGATGAGTAGCACCGCCATGCCGGTTTGGCGTTGCAGGTCAGAGAGCAGCGCCAACATCTGCCCGCGTAAGGCTACATCTAGCGCAGTGGTGGGCTCATCGGCCAGCAATAGCTTGGGCTTGGCCGCTAGGGCCATGGCAATCATGGCGCGTTGACGCTGCCCACCGGAAAGCTGGTGTGGCCAGGCTTGTGCCCGCTGCGCTGGCTCGGCAATGCCGGTCGCTGCCAATAACTCAACGGCTTGCGCCCAAGCGGCCTTGGCCATCAAACCCTGTTTGAGCTGCAATACCTCGGCAATCTGGGCACCGATGCGCATCAAAGGGTTGAGGGCCGTCATTGGTTCCTGAAAAATCATCGCCACATCACTGCCGCGCAAGGCCAGTAACTCACGCTCTGATAAAGAGAGTGTGTCGCGCCCGCCCAATAAGGCTTGGCCGCTCACCTTGGCATCAGGTAAAAGACGCAGCAAAGACAGCGCCGTTACCGTCTTGCCCGAGCCGGACTCACCCACCAGAGCCAGCTTTTCCCCGGCGTGCAGGGTAAAGGACACATCCTGCACCACAGGCTTGCAGCCAAAGTGGACGCTCAGGTGCTCAACTTGAAGCAAGGCTTGCTGTGTACTCATGCCTGCGCCTTTCTGGGGTCGAGTGCATCGCGCAGGGCATCACCCATAAAGGTCAGTAGCAGCAAGGTCACCACCAGTACGGCAAAAGTACCCAGAGAAATCCACCAAGCATCCACGTTGTTTTTGCCCTGTGCCAGCAATTCGCCCAGGCTGGGGGTGCCGGGGGGCACGCCCAGGCCGAGGAAGTCCAGCGAAGTCAGCGCCAAAATGGCTGCACTCATGCGAAATGGCAAAAATGTCACGACTGGGGTCAGGCTGTTGGGCAGAATATGCCGCCAAACAATCGCCCGGCTGGGCACTCCCAGAGCGCGAGCTGCTTTAACGTAATCAAGCTGGCGATTACGCAAAAACTCGGCCCGCACGTAGTCAGACAGCCCCATCCAGCCAAATAGGGATAGCAGCACCAGCAACAAGCCAATACTCGGGGAAAGCACAGCGCTAAAAATAATAAGCAGGTACAGCTCAGGCATGGAGCCCCAGATTTCTATCAGGCGCTGTAGTACCAAATCGGTCTTGCCCCCTAAAAAACCCTGCACTGCCCCGGCGGCAATGCCCAGCACCACGCCAACAGCCGTCAGCGCCAAGGCAAACAGTGCGCTGACGCGAAAGCCGTAGAGCAACTGCGCCAGCATATCGCGCCCGCGCTCGTCGGTGCCCAACCAGTTGGCTCTGGACGGCGGTGCGGGGTTAGGTTCTTGGGCAAAGTAGTTGATGGTGCTGGCCCCATAACGGTTGGGCGCAAACCAGACCCAGTTACCATCCTGGCCTAGCTGCTGCTGGATAAAGGGGTCGAGATAATCGGTTGGCGTTTCAAAGTCGCCGCCAAAGGTGGTTTCTGGGTAGTCCTGCCACAGCGGGGTGTAAAGCTGCCCGTCGTAGCGCACTAGCAGGGGGCGGTCATTGCTAATCAACTCCGCGCCCAGGCTGAGTACCACCAGCAGTACAAACAGCAGCATGCTGTAAAAACCCAGGCGGTTGCGCGCAAAGCGCTGCCAAGCGCGGCGGGCAGGAGAGAGCGCCTTTGGCACAGATGGCGGCATAGGCTGATGAAGGGTTTCAGTCAAATTTGACACGAGGGTCCACCCACACGTAGCACAGGTCGGATATCAGCTTGGTCACTAATCCGATCAAGGTAAACAGATACAGCGTACCCAGCACCACCGGGTAATCGCGGCGGATAACGCTTTCGTAGCTAAGCAGGCCCAGGCCATCCAGAGAGAACAGGGTTTCAATCAATAGCGAACCGGTAAAAAAAGCCCCGATGAATGCCGCCGGAAAGCCTGTAACGATAGGCAGCAAGGCATTGCGCAGCACATGGCGGTAGAGCACTTGGCGCTCGCTCA
>CAZMMM010000296.1:0-3107 GCA_964567385.1 uncultured Comamonas sp. | reverse complement strand
CCAGCTCGGTGGTCTGTAAGCCGTGTTGGGCGTAAATGGCACGTACTTGAGGAAGCTGGCGCTGGAGAAGGGCTTGGCAAGCGGCAAGAGTGGTCATGGGCGGCGGTGTGGTTGTAGTTGGTTGTAGAAGATGTGGTGATTATGGGGGAGTGCTACGTCAACAGGTGACGTATAAAAACCTCTGGCTTATATTGCAGCGCCGCATAATTGCGCTATTCCATCAAGAAAAGAGAGTTCGCGTTTATGAGTAAAACGGTTTTTGTCCTCAACGGCCCCAATTTGAACCTGCTGGGCACGCGTGAGCCGCAAGTCTATGGGGCGCATACCCTGGCGGATGTGGAGCAGCTATGCGAGCAAGCCTGCCAGCGTCATGGTCTGCAATTGCGCTTTCACCAAAGCAACCATGAGGGGCAGTTGCTCGACTGGATTCATGAGGCGGGGCGGCTGCACGCTCAGGGCCAGTTGGCGGGGCTGATTTTTAATGCCGGGGCTTACACCCACACCAGTATTGCGCTGATGGATGCCGTCAAGGGCACGGGTGTGGCGCTGCTGGAGCTGCATATCAGCAACGTCTTTGCGCGTGAGGCGTTTCGCCACCACTCCTACCTTTCGCCCGTAGCGCGGGCGGTGATGTGTGGTCTGGGCGTACAAGGCTACGCCTTGGCGGTGGAGGCGGTAGCGCAGTGGTAGAGAGCAAGCACTATCCCCCAGACTGGACGGCCCTGCCCTGGGCAGAGGACGCGCCGGGCGCGGCGCAAGATATTGCCGCCATTGCTGCCGGGCAGGCGCAACACCCTTTGGTAGCGCATTGGCAGGCCAAGGCGCAGGTGGTTCGCATTGCACATGCAGGCGGGCATTTATTGCTGCACCACTGGCCTGCTGCGCCAGCTTTAGCGCAGCAGGCCGTGAAAGCGCCTGTAGTGCTCTTGCATGGCGGCAGCGGTAGCTGGACGCATTGGGTGGCTAATCTGGCAGATTTGACTGCCGCTGGCCATGCTGTGTGGGCGGTAGATATGCCCGGCTTTGGTGGCTCTGACCCCGTGCCCGGTCAGCAGGATGTGGACGATACCTTGGCCCTGCTGGCGCAGATGCTGGAGCAGTGCTTTGCTGGCCAGGCGGTGCAGCTGATGGGCTTTTCCTTGGGTGGTTTTACGGCGGGCTTGTTGGCGGCAGCCTATCCCCACTTGGTGCGCCAGCTGGTGCTGGTGGGCGCGCCCGGCCTGGGCTTGCGCGATAAGCCTATCTACCGCTTGCAAGGCTGGCGGCATTTGCCAGAACCCCAAGCCCAGTTGCTACGCCATTGCTACAACCTGGAGGCGCTGATGTTTGCCGACAAGCGCCGGATTGACCGCGACACCCTGGCCCTGCATGTAGCCAATGTGCGCCGTGACCGCCTGCCGCGCAGGCGCTTGGCGGCTACTGATGCCCTGCGACAGGCGCTAGGCCGTATCACTTGCCCAGTGCATGCCATTTATGGTGAGCAAGATGTGATTTACAGCGACCTGTGGCCCCAGGTGCAAGCCTGTTTGCAAAGCCATGCCCAGCACTTTCAGCGCCTGCACCTGTTGCCCAGTGTGGGGCATTGGGCGCAGTACGAGCAGCCCGAGGCGTTTGCGCGGGCGGTGTTGCCGTTGCTGCTGTAGTTGCCTTGAAAGCTGGCAGTTGCCTGTAAGAAAACCCCGCCAGACGGTGCGTCTGGCGGGGTTTTTGCGTTACCGCAAGCGTGGCTTATCAGGCGGCCACAGTCTTGGCGTTTTCTACATACTCTTCAATTTCGTTGAAGTTCATGTAGCGGTACACGCTGTCTTTGTTGGAGTCAATCACGCCCATTTCCTTGAGGTATTCCTCAGGGGTGGGCAGCTTGCCGATACGCGCAGCAATCGCGGCCAACTCTGCCGAGCCCAGGAACACATTGGTGTTCTTGCCCAAGCGGTTGGGGAAGTTGCGGGTGGAGGTGGAAATAGCCGTGGCACCTTCACGCATTTGCGCCTGGTTACCCATGCACAGCGAGCAGCCGGGCATTTCAGTACGCGCGCCTGCTGTACCAAAGGCGGCGTAATGGCCTTCTTTGATGAGTTCGCTCTCGTCCATTTTGGTGGGAGGCGCAACCCACAGGCGGGTAGGAATGTCGCGCTGGCCTTGCAGCAAGGTGGCAGCGGCGCGGAAGTGGCCGATGTTGGTCATGCACGAGCCGATAAAGGCTTCGTCAATCTTTGTGCCAGCCACTTCGGACAGGAACTTGGCATCGTCAGGGTCGTTGGGGCAGCAGACGATGGGTTCTTTGATGTCGTTCATGTCGATTTCGATGACGGCGGCGTATTCCGCGTCGGCATCGGCATCGAGCAGCTGGGGGTTGTCCAGCCAGGCTTGCACTTTTTCAATGCGGCGTTGCAGGGTTTTGGCATCAGCGTAGCCGTCGGCAATCATGTTTTGCATGAGCACGATGTTGGACTTCAGGTACTCAATGATGGGTTCCTTGTCCAGCTTGATAGTGCAACCTGCGGCGCTGCGCTCGGCAGAAGCGTCAGACAGCTCAAAGGCTTGTTCCACTTTGAGCTTGGGCAGACCTTCGATTTCCAGAATCTTGCCGGAGAACACGTTCACCTTGCCTGCTTTGGCCACGGTCAGCAGACCTTGCTTGATGGCGTACAGCGGGATGGCGTGTACCAAGTCGCGTAGGGTTACGCCGGGTTGCAGTTCGCCTTTGAAGCGCACCAGCACGGATTCGGGCATGTCCAGAGGCATTACACCGGTTGCAGCGCCAAAGGCCACCAGGCCCGAGCCAGCGGGGAAGGAGATGCCAATAGGGAAGCGGGTGTGCGAGTCGCCACCAGTACCGACGGTATCGGGCAACAGCAGGCGGTTGAGCCAGGAGTGAATCACGCCATCACCGGGGCGTAGTGCCACGCCGCCACGGCTGCTGATGAAGTCAGGCAGGGTGCGGTGGGTTTTCACGTCCACGGGTTTGGGGTAGGCGGCGGTGTGGCAGAAGGATTGCATCACCATGTCGGCAGAGAAGCCCAGGCAGGCCAGGTCTTTCAGCTCGTCGCGGGTCATGGGGCCGGTGGTGTCTTGCGAGCCGACGGTGGTCATCTTGGGTTCGCAGT
>CAZMMM010000295.1:0-3122 GCA_964567385.1 uncultured Comamonas sp. | reverse complement strand
CAGGTAACGAAGGAGCGAGTGCAGAGCTGCCTATAGACAAACACCCCTCGTCCAGCAAGAGACGCGCCAAGGCAGCAACAGATATCGGGTGTAGCGGCTGCTCTGATTCGTACTGCACGCGCTCCCACTGGGCTTCATCGAACAGAGCACGGTGGTAGGCCATGAACTTTTGCTGCAGGAACTGGCGATCCACTTCCGGGTGCCCCTGGATTCCCAAGAATTGCCCGTTCACCAAGAACACCTCATGCGGAATCGTCTTGGAAGAAGCCAAAACCACACCACCTTCAGGCAAGCGCTGTACGCACTCACCATGGCTTTGCACCAGAACTGCGGGCTGACTGGCAAGCTCAGTGCCCAGCAAGGCCTGCGCCTGCGCATTCCATACAAGGCTGTCCACACCCAGCTTGAAAACCCCCGTTGGGTTTCTTCCAACCTGCCCCCCTAAGGCGGCGGCAATGGCCTGAGCACCAAAACATAGTCCAACTACCGGCACGTCACCTCGCTGGGCTGCTGTACGCAGAAATTCCAGAAGGTTCTTGACCAATGGTGTGTCAGCGTCATCAACCACAGACTGTGGACTGCCGCTGATTAAATATCCAGAGTATCCCCAAACTCGCTCTAAAAAGTCTTCGTGGGGAGGATATAAAATATCCCACTGCTCCCCTTCCTTTGTAAAGGTTGAAATCATTTTATCTTTCAACTCTTTATCACTAGGCACATTAGAGCACCATATCACTGCATACTTCTTCATAATATATTATCAAAACAGTTCAAAATACTCTCTGTGTTCCCATTGGGTTACCGTCTCATCGGCCATATCCACCTCACCCTCTGCAGTCACAAAGCGATTCCACTCACTGCGTCGCAAATGCAGCCAGTAATTGATGAAATCGTCACCAAACGCCTCCCGATAAAAGCTTGAGGTTTCCAGCACATCCAGCGCCTCCGACAAGTTATGCGGCAAGATAGGCACATCTGCTGCGTAGGGCGTTTCCTGCAGCGGTCCAGGACTGAGCTGGCGTCGAATGCCATCAATACCTGCGAATACTTGCGAGGCTAGATACAAGTAAGGGTTGGCCGCTGGCTCTCCCACACGGTTTTCCACCCGGCTTGCCGAGTCCCCAGGGGCAGAGATGACACGAGCCATTGCAGCACGGTTGTCCTTGGCCCAGCTCACGCGGTCTGGTGCCAAAGAAAAAGGGCGACGACGACGATAGCCGTTGATAGTAGGAGTAGTGAAGCTCGATGCTGCGCAAGCATGCTCCAACATGCCGCCTACATAGGCCTGCCCCAACGCAGACAACGGCTCTCCTGGCTGAGGGATAAAGACATTAGCCCCTGTATCACGTGCCGTAAGTGACTGGTGCAAATGCCAGCCAGAAGCATAAAACCCTGCAATAGCGGGCTTGCACATGAAGCTAGCCAGATAGCCACGCCGCCTGCAAATCTGCTTGACAGCATTACGGAACAACACCATCGAGTCAGCCACATCAAGGCCAGACAGCACATCAAAAGTCGTCTCCATCTGACTTGGGGCCCACTCATCCTCCATACTGCGCAAGGGCAGCCCTAGGGCGAGCAGATGGTGGCGCACCTCTGCCATGATGTGCTCCACCTCATCCAGGTGGTTTTCCAGCAAATAGGAGTAGCCCTTAGCAACTGGCATCACCTTGGGTGGAGCTGCTGGTGTGCCCGGACAGCCCAGGTTTTCAGGCTCCAGACAAGGGTCAACAATACGGGTCAGGTACCACTCCACCTCCAAGCCCGCCTGAAAGTCATAGCCCAAAGTCCCCAGCTCATGCAGCGCTTTTTTGAGAATGGAGCGTGGACTCAGAGCAAACGGTCGCCCACTGGTCATATACAAATCTGCCAACATCCAGCCTGTGCGGTCAGCCCAAGGCAAGATGCGAAAGGTCGTGGGATCAGGAACCATCACCACATTGGGGCTACCCGCCAGCTCAGCACTACCCAAGCCACCGTCACTGGTAAAGGGGTTAAAAACGATAGCACTGGCCGTATCAAAGAAAAACGGTGCCATCGTAATTTCCGAGCCACTGGCAAAAGCCGATTTAAGCGCTGCAATTGAAAGCATTTTTCCACGCAACAGACCATATTGGTCAGGCCAGGATAAGCGCACCATTTGCAGGCCTGCTTTCTCGGCCTGTTTCAACACATCTATGGCAGCGGCCTTTTGAACATCTGTCCACAATCCATGCTGCTCGATAAATTTCTTGCTCATTTTGTCTCCAGGTTATTATTTCCGCATTGCGGCTGATATACGACGAATGGACATAATCAGCCATTCGCCGCCGCTCATCATATGGACTTCAGCATAGGTCGTGAATTGTTATTTTGCGATTCCTTTTCGCAATACTGAAACTATTGCATTGCAGCAATTTCCAGCCCTCCTCTCCCAGGGCACGCCTTCACGGGCAAGCCCCCCCCCAGAGCCAGTAAAAACACCCTGCCCACTTTCTGAGCAGCACCAATCGCCCCATGAAAAAACAACAAGTTAAGAGCAAAAAAAGCACAACCCACAGACTTATCCACAGAGTTCTCCCAATTTACAGTGGATATCTAGGGTTTGTACCAGTCCCGCACTGCCCTATTGCACCCAAGCCCGCGCAGCAGGCCCATCCCCCGCATAATCTCCCCCTTAGCGCACCGGCGGCCCTTGGCCTGCCTACCGTGGCGCTGTCACAGGCCGGTTTGTGCCTTTGTTCCTAGCCATTTTTTTGCTTCTGTCCATGCCCACCCCCAGTTTTTCACCCACCAGCGATGTTCTGGGCACCAATGATTTGCTGCTCAGCCTGTGCAACTCCGTCACCCGTGTGCTCAGCGTTGCCACCAACAGCCAAGTGCAGTATTCAGGCATGGTGCAGCGCATCCAGAAGACCTACCTCAAACCCGATATTGGCTGCTTTGTGCTGTTTGACGGCGGCTTCTCCGGCCTGGTCATCATCAACTTCTCGGCTGACTCGGCCATGGAGCTGTACCGCAGCTACCTGCTGAATATGGGCATGTCTGAGTCTGACCTGGCCAGCTCCCACACTTCCGATGAAGTCAGCAACGTCATGGGCGAGCTGATGAACCAGGTGGTGGGCGACTTCACCGGCAAAGTG